>JBFYQC010000022.1:0-13327 GCA_041302975.1 Bacteroidota bacterium | reverse complement strand
GTTCGGCAATGGTAGGGTAGCGGTAACCTTGTCCAAAACTGGTGCGTAAAAAAGTGGTTTTGGTGGCTTCAAAGCCTAAGCCCAATCGGCCAATCAATTGGTCATCGGTGGCACTGTTCATCCTAAAGTACTCGTAACGTATGCCTCCGTTAAAACTCCACTTTTTGTAAGTTAAATCAACTTGTGTAAATACGGCAACATTGTTTGCCGTAATATCATTACCACCATACAACGGGCTTTTACTTAAGGTATAATTATTACTTGTGCCCAATGCCAATGTGCCTCTGTTTTTGTTTAAAAAATAATGTCCGGTTAATTCGTTGTAAGCGTTTAAACTATTGTTGTCTTGGTCAACTCCAGCTGATGATTCTTCAATGTTATTGTCCACTCCGTAAAACCGTCCACGGTACCTTATTTTATAATTGCTCTTCACAAAATCAGCATGTGGATCTATACTAAAAATGGTGGCTTGGGTTTTTGTTTGTGCGCTATCTAAGGCCACATAACCATAATCAAAACTTTCCCAAAGTAAAAAGCTGGCACTTTGTTGTGTCATAAAAGTTGCATCTAGCCCGGCTTGTAATGCAGGCTTTTTCTTAAACCTGTAGTTGGTTTTTAAGGTTGTTCTCAATCGTTTATCAAACTCACCTAACCTGTATCCGTTATCGTTTAGTGCATTTAAACCAATGGTAAAATCAAGTTGTTTGTAACGTTTGGCATAAAAAGTATTTGCACCACTATATGCTTGTAAGCCTGTAAACCACTGGGCACTATCGCGTTTAGGTTTACTGTAAAACCCACTAAATATATTGGCGCTAAACTTGCCTTTAGCAGTGGGTGTTGCGGTACGTATATTTACAACTCCGTTTAATGACCCCGACCCATACATCACCGAACTTGCACCTTTAATTACTTCTATGCTACCAATGTTTTCTGTTGGTAAAAATTTCCATTGTACTTGTCCGGCATCTCCCGTAACCATAGGCACATCATCAACCAAAACCAACACCCGCGAACCTGCACCATAAGTCCAGCCACTACCGCTACGTATGTTTATTTGTCCATCAACCACATTAACACCCGGTAGTTGGTTCATGATATGCTCAAGATTTGTGGTTACTCTGTTTTCAACCAAATAAGGTTTAATCACATCAATAGAAACGGTTTGTCGTTTTAAAGAGGCTGCGCTTCTACTTCCAGTAACCACGGCCACATCCAATTGGTTTTGTGTAGGAGATAAGTATATAAAACAAGGTGTATCTGCACCGCAAGTAGCAGTTTGAGTTTGATAGCCGAGGTAACTAAAAATAAGCTTAAAATTAGTTTCTGTTGAATTGATGTTAAACGAAAAAGTGCCGTACTGATCAGTTAAATTTCCAATGTTATGCAATACAACCGAAACCCCAATAAGCGGTTCTTTTGTTTGTAAATCAAACACCTTTCCGGTGATTGTTTTTTGTGCCAACAATTGGTTTGATATATCAAAAGTTAATGCACAAAAAAGTAGGTAATATTTAAATAAACTGTATCTTGGTATCATTAATATTGCAATATGAAAACTTTAGCCAAAATAACTTTTTTTATAATTAGTACATTGTCAACTTTACAATTGAGTGCACAATGTACACCTGATAATAATATGCCCAAAGGAAGCATTTTACCACAATCTATTAAAATTGGATATAAAGATGTGGCCTACAGCGAGGTAATTTATTTCAGAGCACCCTCTGATACATCAACCATGGTGGGTTCAACAAGCTTTCCGGTACGTGTTGATAGTATGGAAATTACTGGAGTAAAAGGTTTGCCAGAAGGTTTTAATTACAATTGTTTTACCTCAAATTGCAGGTTTAATGGAGGAGAGTCTAGCTGTTTAACGTTAACAGGTACACCCACTCAAAACGGAGTGTATCCTTTGGTAGTTTATATCAGTACTTATCCAACATTAAAGGGTTTTGTTGATGTTCCATTACCAGTACAAAATGACAGTAATGTCAATTACACATTATATGTGTATGGTACTGTAGGTAACTTAGAAAATACCTTAGACAATCATATTTCCGTATTTCCGAATCCTGCAAAAGATTTACTGAACATCACCACCTCATCAAACCAAAAAGTAAACGCGCAATTGTTTGATATAAATGGAAAGTTACAAATAGAACAAGTGGTTGAATCAAGTGCGACTATCGATTTGGAAACACTCACCAAGGGTATCTATATCTTAAAACTAAACAACAGCGCACAGCATATTACACGCAAAATTGTGGTTGAGTAATAACAATAAATGAAATCGGAAATTAAAAGTTTTGCTTATGCAAAGAATGGGGTTTTATATGCCATTCGGTCAGAAAAACACATGCGTTTTCATTTGCTCGCAACCTTGCTTGTGGTATTTGCAGGATGGTTTTTTCGCATCAATTCCACTGAGTGGTGTTTAATAATTGCATGCATGGGAGGTGTATTTATGGCCGAACTTTTTAATACGGCTTTTGAACAATTGGTAAACTTAGTTTCGCCACAACATAATTTAATTGCAGGCAGGGTTAAAGATGTTGCTGCAGGAGCCGTATTAATTTTTTCTTTAGCAGCATTAATAATTGGCTTAATTGTGTTTGTGCCTAAAATACTGGCTTATACTTTATAGACTATAGATATAAAATACCAAAATGAGTAACCACAATAAACAGTTTGGTAAACTAGGCGAGGATATTGCTGCAGGTTATCTGGAACGAAAAGGTTATAAAATACTGGTGCGTAACTATACATATGGCAGGGTGGAAGTAGATGTGATTTGTGAATGGAACAATGAAATTATTTTTGTTGAAGTAAAAACAAGAACCAGCGATCAAATGGCTTATCCTGAGCAAGCTGTGGGAAAGGCTAAACAAAAGAACATACGATTGGCAGCAGAAAATTTTTTAGAAGAAAATCAAATTACCTATCCCGTGCGTTTTGATATTATTGCGGTGGTAAAAAACGAAAGCAAATTTGAAATAGAACACATAGAAGATGCTTTTTATCCGTTTGAAGCACTTTAGCCGCAACCGTTATCAAACCAAAACAAAATGACTAAAACTAAATTACCAACAACATTAGGCGCGCTTAAAAAAGCAGGTTACATCAGCAAAAGTGTAAAAGAAGAAATGCGCGATAATTTAATTACGTGTTTACAAAAAGGCATTAATCCTTTTGCCGAAATAAAGGGATATGACGAGACTGTTTTGCCACAAGTACACACCGCTATTTTATCAAAACACAACATGATATTATTGGGGTTACGCGGGCAAGCTAAAACAAGAATTGCACGTTTAATGGTAAACCTATTAGATGAGTATATGCCTGTTATAAAAGGTAGTGAAGTAAATGACGACCCGCTTAAACCTTTAAGCAGGTATGCAGTTGATTTGATTGAAGAAATGGGTGATAAAACACCTATTGAATGGATACAAAGAAATGAAAGGTATACAGAAAAACTGGCCACACCAGATGTAACTGTTGCCGATTTAATTGGTGATGTTGATCCTATTAAAGCGGCATCGTTAAAACTAACTTATGCTGATGAACGCGTTATACACTACGGTTTGATTCCGCGTTCGCACCGTTGTATATTTGTAATAAACGAGTTGCCTGATTTGCAAGCACGTATACAGGTTTCGTTGTTTAATATTTTACAAGAAGGTGATTTGCAAATACGCGGATTTAAATTGCGTTTACCTTTAGATGTTCAGTTTGTATTTACGGCAAATCCTGAGGATTACACGAATAGGGGAAGTATTGTAACTCCTCTAAAAGACAGGATTGATAGCCAAATATTAACCCACTATCCTAAAGAAATTGAAACCTCATTAGCTATTACTCAACAAGAAGCTAAATTATCGGATACCCAACAAAAACAAATTCACACTAATCCTTTAATGCATGTGTTGGTTGAAGAGGTTGCAATGGAAGCGCGTAAAAGTGAATTAATTGATCAAAAAAGTGGGGTTTCTGCTAGGTTAACCATAAGTGCTTTAGAAAACTTATATAGCTTTGCCGAAAGACGCATGTTGATTAACAACGAAAAACAAACATATACCCGTATACAAGATTTGTATGGTGCAATTCCGGCCATTACTGGTAAGGTTGAGTTGGTGTATGAAGGTGAGTTAGAAGGCTCGTCAAGTGTGGCATATAGTTTAATTGGCAAGGCTATTCGTACTGCATTCGAAAAACAATTTGCGAATCCAGAGAAAGCCAAACGTGCCAAGCAAGCCAATCCTTATGCAAAAATTATTGCATGGTTTAATGATGGTAATCAATTGTACATTACCAATACAACCAGCGACAAAGAGTATGAAAAAATGTTGTTAGATATTACAGGATTAAAAGATTTTGTTGAGCACCATGCAGGTAAGCAAAGTAAACAGCAATTGTTGTTTATGATGGAGTTTGTGTTACATGGTTTGGCCGAGTTTAGCCAAATAAGTAAAACAAATGAAGTATCAGGGCCTGTATTCAAAGATATAATGAGCGGAATGTTTAATGCCGGACGTGAGACAGACGGTAATGAATTTGGAGGATATTATGAAAGCAAGTAGGCGTTTTAAAACACTACTTTATTGGATTATTTTAATTGGCTATTGCGCAGCTATGTACTATATGTGGATTAATTTTAAGCGCGAAATAAGAGAAGGCAAACAACAAAATGAAAAAGATTACAGGGTTGATTAAGCACCCACAGTTGTTGTTATCAAACAAAAAGCCGCTTCAGTTTATACTGAAGCGGCTTTTTAATATGAATTAATGATAATTAGTTACCTGCTTTAATGTTTGCAAACATGGGCGATACCATTAATTCTTTACTACCGGGAGTGTGTTTGTAAAAACCTTCTCCTGATTTAACGCCTAAGTTGCCTGCTGTTACCATGTTTACCAATAGTGGGCATGGTGCATATTTAGGATTACCAAAACCATCGTGTAATACATTTAAAATGGCTAAGCAAACATCTAAACCAATAAAATCGGCCAATTGCAACGGACCCATTGGGTGAGCCATACCTAGTTTCATTACCGTATCAATTTCTTCAACACCACCCACACCTTCGTGCAAACTAATAATGGCTTCGTTAATCATTGGCATTAAAATACGGTTGGCAATAAAGCCCGGGTAATCGTTGCTTGATGCAGGTACTTTACCAATGGCTTTAGATAACTCGGTTATGGCTTTGGTAACCTCAGCCGAAGTTTTATATCCATTAATAATCTCTACTAATTTCATTACCGGAACCGGATTCATAAAGTGCATGCCAATAACTTTATCAGCACGTTTGGTAACTGATGCAATTTTGGTAATTGAAATAGATGATGTATTTGATGCCAATATGCAATGAGCAGGAGTAACCTCATCTAACGTGCGGAAAATATCCAGCTTAATGTTCATGTTTTCGGTAGCAGCTTCAATTACTAAATCAGCATTTGCAGCACCTTGTTTTAAATCGGTGTAAGTTGTTAAGTTAGCTAAAGCATTAGCTTTATCGGCCTCTGTTAACTGTCCTTTACTTACTTGTCTATCCATGTTTTTACCAATGGTTTCGATGGCTTTTTTTAAAGCACCTTCATTTACATCAACCAAACTAACTTTATAGTTATTTTGTGCAAAAACGTGTGCAATACCATTGCCCATGGTTCCCGATCCAATTACAGTAATGTTTTTCATGTGTATAAAAGTATATGTGTTGTATGTTAATTTTTAAACTGCGGCAAATGTAATAAGCTAACCCAAAATAACCCTATTAGTTTTGTTATGATTTGATAAAACGAGCGGTGTAGCGTTTTTTACCGTTTTCAATCACCAAATAATAAATGCCTGGGGTTAGTTTTTTTATGTTTACTAAATGTTTGTTTTGATTGTTGTTTATATGTGTTTTAATCACTTCAAATCCTTTGCTGTCTGTTATTGAAATATTGCTATTCAATAGATTTTCTAAGTCGGGGAGGGTAATGGTTAAAATATCGTCAACAGGGTTTGGTGAAAGGTTAATTCCCGTTTCTTTTGGGTTTAGTTTTAAGCCAACCACACTTTGGTCGCGTACACCAAAAGCATAATCACCAGGCAATAATATGGTTAACCAAAACCTTCCTAATTTATCTTTGGGGTTTCCTCCAGGTTGATAAGTAGCATCAACAGGAATGTTGATAATACTCCATTCGCTGTTTTCATCTAAACGGTGTAAAAGTACTAAACTATCCTCTGTGGAGGCAATACTAAATAACTCATCATCTAAATAATTTTGCGGAGTGCCGTTATAATTAAAATAAGCCCAAGCCGAAAATGAAGCAGGAAACTGCCCGCGAACACTCCAATACCTTTCGTTGCTTATTCTTATACCTTGGTTACGCAAAGCTCCAACACTTGGCCCCACCCAATGGTGTTGTACATTTATTAAAACCGAATCGGTAATGTTTTGGGTGTTGATGCTGAACAATGAATTAGCAAAACTTAATGCGCCTTTGTTTTTTACCACTAAGGTTTCTGAAGTATAACCTAAAGCATATTTGGTTTCATCATCAATGGTTACATAATTAAAGGTTTTTCCTGAAGGGATGATTATGGTAACAACACCTTCGCCATTGGTTAATGTGGCATTGGTTTTTTGGGTTGTTTGATCAGTGAAATGTATAGTAACAGAAACCACCATATTGCTATGTTTGGCAGTTTTATGTCTATTTAACTCCATTAATTGTAAAGTTAATGTTGAAGCATCAATAACACTAGAAAAAACTATGACATCAAAATGCCCCTTTTGGAAAATATATTGATTAAAAAAGAAGGTCAAATCATTGGGTGTAAATTGTTGAAATTCATCACGTAGATTTTGGCTGTTTGCATGACTAAATTTGTATTTATTGAGGTAACTTTTACAAGCTGCAAAAAATGCCGAATCGCCCATAATGGTGCGCAGTGCATTAGCCATTAAAGCTCCTTTTTTGTAAACGGTGGTACCATAAGTTTGCTCGTGAGGTACACCACTTACCGCTTTATAACCTTTATCGTTTGCTGGGGCGCTTAACAATACTTCTGTCAGTTTCTCTCGCATATCGTTTTGGTAGTTTAACGAACCATAAGCACATTCTAAAAATAATGCTTCACAAAAGCTAGCCCAACCTTCATTAAGCCACATGTCTTCAGCTGTTTCGCAGGTTGTTAAATTACCCCACCAATGGTGTGATAATTCGTGAGCCATCAAAGTTTCATAATTCAAAGTTCCATCAATAGCATAAAGCGGGTAGGCAATATTAGCAGCATGCTCCATTGCTCCTGCATTAAAAGGAACACCCACAAAACCAACCCTATCAAAAAGATAAGGGCCAAATCTTTCCTCAAAACACGAAATGGCATTGTTTAGTTTAACAAATGAAGCGTTTAACTTGGCGGTATCTTTGGGCTCAACAGCTAGCCAAACCGGTAACGACCCAAATTGGCCGGTAAAAGTATGTTTTACAAAAGTATATTTTCCAATGGCAATGCTTGCTAAGTAGGTTGGTATGGGTTGATGGAGTTCCCAAATCCATTTGCTCGAGCCATCAGTATAAGTGGTATCATTAACCAATAAACCACCACAAACAGCTGTGTAATTTGGGGCTGTAGTTACCTCAATGGTGTATAAAGCGCGGTCGGTAAAGTTATCAAAACAAGGAAACCATGCTCTGCCAAAATTATGCGGTTTTGATTGAAAGCCTACACCCATATTAAACGCATAAGTTCCACTAACATAAAATCCACCCCAAAGCGCATCTTTTTGAGGAATACCTCGATAAAAAATATCAACAGTTAATGAGTCGTTATTGATTGACGGAAATGGAATTTTTACCAACAGTGTAGTATCCGTTTTTTGAAATGATGTTAGGTTATTATTAACACTCACACTATCAACTGTTAAGCCTAGTAAGTTAAATTTAATAACAGAATCGGTATTTAATTTTTTTAAGAAAATTTTAGTATTAGCCTGAATGCCATTGTTAAGTACCCCTTTGGCATCTATTTTTATGTCGTATTTAAGAGCATCTTGGGGTGTTTGAGCTACAACTCGGGTAAGTGTTAAAATGCACATCACAAAAAATGCGACAAATCCTCGATTAGTGTAGGGTGAAGAGTTAATAAAAATCATTGCAAATTCAATAAATTGTAGTAAAATTGTCCAGCACAATAATGCGACAATTTAATTAACATGTATACCAATATTTTTTCACCCCTAAAAATATACTACAATAAAACACATATGAACATTCTTTACCCCTCACTAAAAAAGCTATGCCTAATCATGGCTTGGCTTACAGTCGTCATGTCGGCTAGTGCACAAAGCATCAACAATTATGTTTTTAGTACCAACACATCTTCATCTTTAAATCGAACTGCAGGCAGTTTGATAGATGACATTGATATGAACACAGGTACAACAAATCTTATTGGTGGTTCTCAATCAAACTTAACAATTGCCCTTCAAAACATTGGTTTTGATTTTTACGTAAATGGAACCCGTGTTACACAATACAATGTAACAAGTAACGGTTGGGTTGGACTTGGTAATATAGCCTTCACAACACTTGGTTTCCTTGGGTCAAATGGTATTAGATTGGCTCCTTTTCTTGGATCTACAACTTCAATTGGTACAAGTTCCATAGGTAGGATTCACAGTAAGGTAGTTGGCTCACAACCAAATCGTGTTTTGGTAGTCGAGTTTTTACGCATGGCAATCCAATCAAACGTTGTTAATGATACCAACACTTTTCAAGTTCGTTTATATGAAGCAACGGGCGCTATTGAGTATGTGTATGGAAAAATGAAAGTAACCTCAGGAGCACCGCTAAGTTTTAACGTAGGTTTGCAATTTACTACCGCTAGTTACCAACACGTAAATACAACCACACACACTTCATCTACAACAAACAATACGGCTAACGCTTATACTAGCAATGGTCCAATGGTTGGTTTAGATGGTCCAACTGAAGGTAGTCAGCGATCATATACATGGATTCCCAATCAAATAAATGATGCAGGAAGCGTTTCGGCTTCAGCAATCACTACAACAGGTATGACATTATCATGGAATAATGTTGCAAATGAAGTGGGTTATGCAATTTACCGATCTACCGATGGTGGATTGTCGTATACATGGATTGCTAACACTGCTGCTAATATCACCACATTTAATGCTACTGGATTGTTAGCCAATACCACTTATAATTGGCGTGTATACGCAGTACGAGAGAGTATTTCAGCTCCAGCAGATGGCGTTGCTAGTACATTACCTGCAACAAAGTTTTTTACCATAGCAAGTGGAAATTGGAATACTCCTGCCATTTGGAATACAAATGAAGTACCGAGTGCGCAAGATTCAGCAGAGATTTCAGTATCTCACAACGTAGTTTTAGATGCCAATACAGTATCTTCAGGAACATTGATAGTAAAAGGTAATTTATCTTATTGGGGAACCCCAGCCCAACAAATTTTCACAGCAAATGGTAATGTTATTATTGAAACCGGAGGAACATTTACCGCTGGGGGAGCTAACTTTACAATAGGCCAGCCATTTAGGTTAAATATTGGGGGTAATGTTGCAACAGGTAATGTACCAGGTAGTTTAATTGTAAATGGAACATTAGATTTAGCAGGTCCTGCTACTGCCGTTCAGGTTGCGTTTAATGGTATTCAAAATGCCACAATAACAGGAACAGGAACAACTTGTGAATTACCATTTATCTTGGTAGATAAAAGCTTAGTTAACAACACGGTTGAGGCATTAAGGGCTTATACACAACCTCAATCTAATACATTTTTTACCAATACGCAAAGGCTAACTGTTACCTCTGGAACATTAAAAATATCAGCACCAGTTGTTACAAATTCATTCTCAACTACAACCTTACAGTTTGCCTCTACACTAAACGCTCGTTTATGGTTAAATAACTCAGGAATTAACTTAGGAATGCATCCAGCAGCCACATTTGGTCAAATGTTTTTAACTGGCGAATTCAGAATTGATGGAGGTTCAGTTACAATAGGAATTGGGAGTCAAACCCACAGTGTATCTACAAATGGAACTTTAAGACTAAATGGAGGTACTTTAAACGTACTTGGAGGTTTACAGATTGTTAATACCAATACTGCAAACTTGGTAGTGCAAGGTGGAAGACTAACAATAGATCCTCAAAGTACTACAAACTTAGCAACGTTTACCACTGCGTTTTTTGTAAATGCTACTGCAGGTTTTACATTTTCTAGTGGTAGTATAGAAATTTTAGATCCACATGCTGCTGCTGGTGGTCTATCAATTAATATTGCATCTGGAGGTTCTAAATCTATTACAGGCGGTACGTTTGTTATCGGAAATGACGCTTCAACACCATCAGGCGGTGCATTTTCAACTCTTTCAGGCTTTGGAATTAACAGTGCATATCCAATATCAAAACTTTATATTAAAAATAATACATCAGTATCGGCCTCTCGTTTTTGTCGATTGCTAAACAGTTTAACCATAACAGATAGTTTGGTTGTATCTAACAATGGATATCTGCAAACTGCATCAAATGGAGTCGGTCAGATATTAACAGTTTTAGGTCATGTAGTTAATAACGGAGTAATTTCAGGTGTATCGCCAGCTGCTTCAGGAGCTGGATTTGGTTTAATGAGTTTTGAAGGCTCAAGTCAACAGCGAGTTACAGGAACTGGTTTGGCACCTGCGTTATCTGTTAAAATTGCCAATGCAGCTGGTGTAAATTTTTCGAATACCAATGCATGGGCGCTTGATTTAATAACATTGCAAACAGGTAATGTTATAAATTCGGCTTCAGCATTTACAATTGGTGGAGCAACTTATCGTGGGGATGTAATTATTGGGGGATTAAACGAGACAACCATAGCAGGTAGTTTCTCTGTTGCACCAACCATTAATAGTTCATTTGGTTCTCCGAATTACACATACGGACCGGCAGCGAATGCGCTCCAAACTGGCTCGTTTAATGAAATGCCTGCAGGCGCGATAACCTTAGGTACTTTAACAATTAATGATGCTCAAGGTGTAATAGCAAACAGAACTATTTCATTAGTAAACGGATTAAACTTAACTTTAGGTGTATTAAATATGGGTAATAATGCCCTTACATTAGGAACATCTGCATTAAATCCGGGTACAATGAATAGAACAGCAGGTCTTGTTCAACTCGGTTTAACGGGTAGTTTTACCCGTTGGTTTGCAAATGCTGCTTCACCGGCATTTAACTATTCACTGGGTTTCCCTCTGAGCAATGGAACGAGTGAAAGATCAATGTTGTTTAGTTTAAATGGTGGGTCTTTGGCATCTGGAGGTAATTTAACGGTTCGCCATGCTAATGTTGTTGGATTTACAGATATATCACCATCTTTTGTTGAAGGTACTACAACCATTAATAGAAGAACCAACACTTATTGGAAATTATCATCAACTGCTACTCCAGATATTGGAATAGGAGGCACACTATCAATTAAAGTAATAGGAGCAGGCGTTGGAGCATTAACTAACGTATCGCAACTGGCCTTAGTAAAAGGAAATGCTTCATTAAACGGTTCTCATCAAGATGGATCAGGAACGCTATCAACACCGGAAGTTAACAGAGATTTTACTCAAGCTAATGTTTTGGGTGGAGCTATTTTTGATACTTTATATATTGGAACAAATTCAGCGGTTAATCCATTATCTCCAACCATTATTGCTATTGCAACTGGAAATTGGAACAATACAGCAACTTGGGAAAACGGAACAATACCAACCATTAGTAACAGTGCAACAATTGCTCCGGGAGTTAATGTTACCATCCCAACTGGATATACTGCTGTGTGTAATGGTTTAAACATTTCTGCAGGTGCAACTTTAACAGCCACAGCTGGAAATATGAATAATGGAGGAAGCGTTATAGTTGATGGTACAATGAACGTTAATGGAACTACAATAAATATTGTATCAACTGCTAGTAATGGAATTACTATTAATTCTGGTGGTGTTGTTACAATTAGTAATGGAACTGTAAATGTAGGACCATCAGGAGGAAGTAATCGTACTTTGTTGGTAGATAATGGAGGTGGATTAACTGTATCTGGTGGTACACTAAACATTAATGGAAATTTTGCAATTAGCAATGGTGGTGCATTCAATCAATCAGGTGGAGATGTTAACGTAGATGGAAACTCTGGTTCTGCAGCAACAAGCACAACTCAAGGTACTCATTTAGTTAATATAAGTAGCACAGCATTAAATTGTAGCGCAGGAAATCTAACAATTATAGATCCTCCACATAACTCAATTATAGCAGGAACCACAAATTCAATAAGAATACAAGTTTCAGCAGGTTCTTTAACAGCATTCAGTGGTACTCACACAATCCGATTCGGTAATGGAACAAGTACAGAAACAGGTAACGCAAACGGATTCGTAATTAATACGCGTAATACTGCGGGTATTGTCCCACTACAAAATGTAGTGGTTAATGCAGGTAGTGCAATTGGAAGGTGGGTTTCAACTTCATATACATCAGGAACAGGAACGCACATTAAAGGTAATTTAACAATAAATACCAGCAGTGAATTTAGACACACCAGTGCAGCGGTTTTTGCAGTAGGTGGAGATATAGTGAACAATGGAACATTAACATGTGCAAGTCCTTTAACAATTGGTGGTAGTGGTTACATTATTAATAATGCCCAAGCCATAGGTGGTACAGGTAGTTTTAGGAACTCACTAATTACTTCTACAGGGGCTTTCACTAATTTAACCATAGATAATTCAAACAGCTTAGCACTAAATACAACTAATGTAAACTTTGGTGTTAGTGGGGTTTTAGCTTTAGGAACCTTAAAAATAATAACAAATAACAATACCATTTCATTAACATCAACAGGTTCAATAACTCGTACTTCTGGTTATATAGTTGGTAATTTTGGTAAACATGTAACTACAGGTTCAAATGTGGTACGTACTTTTGAAATTGGAACAGCCACAGATTATTTACCAGTAACTGTAACTTACCCATCAGTAACAAATGCAGGTTCTATAGCATTAGGAATAACAACAGGTGAACATCCTCAAATAGCTACTTCATGCATAAACCCTGCAAAATCCATAAATATGAATTGGAGGTTAGCCAATACAGGAACTGTTACTACAGGTGGAAACTACACATTTAACTTTACTACTGGTCAAGTGGATGTTGGAACTTTACTTACTGCATCAAAACTGTTTGTTTATGAAGGAACTACTTGGAAAGCTGGTTTAACAGGAACTGCAACATCAACGTCATTTGCAGTTAGTGGTCT
>JBFYQC010000021.1:0-11663 GCA_041302975.1 Bacteroidota bacterium | reverse complement strand
GTATAAGACTATGGCTTGGTTTATGAAAATTTTTCAAGTCTAATGCGTAATCCCAGACTTGTTCAATGTTTTGACTTATAAATTCTTTCTCACCAACTTTAAATTCAATAATAAAAACAATGTTTTTGATAATTAGCAAACAATCTATTCGCTTGCCCATTCTTGGAATTGAAAACTCAAAGAACAAATGCCCTTCTTGATTTTTTAAAACATCCTTCAAAAGTTTGATTTGAAATTCCCAAGCATACAATTCTGTATTGATATGACCTAATCTTCCATTGACGCATATTTCCCCGATTATTGTTTCAGGAAGTTTTTGAAGAAATGCGGATATTTTATCAGAGTAATAATAATTGAGCATAATTGAAACTTTAAGCAACTGTATAACTACACTCAAAAAAGTAATAGACAGGGAATGACTCTGGTTTTAATTGTTTTATATAATTCGAATCAAGTCTGTGGTATGCTAGGGTTTTCATACAATACGGTTATCAGATGGTAAATATAAATTTTTCTCTTAAAATTTTAATAATCATCACGCAATTCCTCTTTCCTCTTCAATCATTCACCCTCTACCTACTTTCTGTTGAATAATTCCATTAAAAGTGCAACTTTGCTTCTTTAAAGTTTATTACCATGTTTATTCAACAACTGTACACCAGCTGCTTAGCACAAGCGGCTTATTATATAGAAAGCAATGGCGAAGCAGCCATTATAGATCCATTAAGAGATTACGAGGCATACGTGGCCATGGCCAAACAGCGTGGCGCTATAATTAAATACATTTTCGAAACCCATTTTCATGCTGATTTTGTAAGCGGTCATATTGATTTGGCCAACAAAACAGGGGCTAAAATTGTGTATGGTCCTACCACACAAACTACTTACCCCGTGCATGTAGCCACCGATGGTGAAGTGTTAAAGTTGGGCAACATCAATATTAAAGTGTTGCACACGCCCGGTCATACACCCGAAAGCAGCTGCTTTTTATTACAAGACGAAAACGGTAAAGACCACTGTGTGTTTACGGGTGATACGTTGTTTGTGGGTGATGTTGGTCGTCCAGACTTATTGGATGGTGTAATGACCAAAGAAGAATTAGCCGGTATGATGTACGATTCGTTGCACAACAAACTTTTGCCTTTGGCTGATGAAGTAACTGTTTATCCTGCGCATGGCGCAGGTAGTGCTTGCGGTAAAAATATTGGTAAAGAAACCTTTAGTACCATGGGCGAGCAACGTGCAAATAACTATGCGTTACAACCTATGACTAAAGCGCAATTTATTGCTACCGTTACAGATGGTATTCAGCCAGCACCAGCATACTTTTTTAAAGATGCTAAACTTAATAAACAAGGTTATGCCACGTTTGATGATGTGTTGAGTAAAGCATTAAAACCATTAACAGTTGCCGAGTTGGAGGTTGAACTAAAAAGTGGAACTGTAATTATTGATACACGTATTTCTGATGTGTTTGAGTTGGGCTTTATTACGGGTTCTTTAAACTTTGGATTAAATGGTCAGTATGCCATTTGGGCTGCCACCATTTTAGATATAACAACACCTGTTGTTTTGGTTGCCGAACCGGGTAAAGAGCAGGAAAGTGCTGAGCGTTTAACACGTGTAGGTTTTGATAACATTAAAGGATTTTTACAAGGTGGTTTTGAAGCTTGGTTAGATGCAGAAAAACGCTACGATATGGTAATTTCTATTGATGATGAAGAATTTGAATTGGATGTAAAACATACGGAAGTAGGTGTGTTGGACGTGCGTAAACCGGGAGAGTTTAACGAGCTTCACGTAGATAAGGCACAACATTTTTCGTTGGATAAAATTGTAGAAAACACCAAAACACTCGACCCTACAAAAGAATACTTGGTGCATTGCGCAGGTGGTTATCGCAGCATGATTGCCGTAAGTTATTTAAAAGCACATGGCATTAAAAATGTAAAAAATGTGTGGGGTGGTTTCGGTAAAATAAAAGAGCGTGGTGGATTGAATTATGTAAGCACGTTGGCTAAGGCGAATTAGGAGATTAGTTATTGTTAGTTAATGCGTTTGGCGTTTATGGTTTTAGGTTTGGGAATTTAACTTGATACGTTGTTTAACTTCAACATTAGCTGCGCTGAATTTCGTTTCGAGATTCAATTTTGCATTCCGGACTGCAGTTCTGCGTAACTAATTTCGTATTTCGAATTTTACCTGACATTCACCAACTCCACATCAAACAACAAGGTGGCATTAGGTGGAATATCACTTCCGGCACCGTGTGCTCCGTAGCCTAAATCAGCAGGAATAATTAAACGGTATTTGTCGCCCACGTTCATCAATGCAATGCCTTCATCCCAACCTCTTATAACGCTTCCTGTTCCTAATTGAAAACTAATAGGGTTGCGTCTTTCAATAGATGAATCAAACACTTTTCCATCAGTTAAAAAGCCGGTGTAGTGCACATCTACCATCATGCCATTTTCTGCTTTTGTAGGGTTGTTACTTTTTTCAACCACCAAATATTTTAAACCACTTGCAGTGGTCATGGTATCCGTTGTTTTGATATCCCAAGGTTTGGTGTTTATTACTTTGGGTTGTTGATTACAACTTTGTGAAATAAGGGCAACTACAAATAAAACTACAAATACGATTGATGTATTTTTCATGATTCAAATATATAGAATTGGAAGGTTTGAACCATGGGTAAAGAATTAACCACAGCGAACGCAACGTACTGAAGGCTCAGGAACACAGCGATAACAGTGTCTGTTCTCTGTGAAATTCCGTAATTTCTGTTAGATTTTTTAACTACAATGTTCCAATCATTTTAAGAAAACACCTCGTTGCTATCGCTGTGAAAAACGCTGTTATCGCTGTGGTTAATTCTTCTGGGCAATTCCGTGGTTTCAGTGAGCGCTTATTCGTAAAAAAATCGGCCATTCAACTTTTGCTGAACGGCCGATTGTTATATAAAATTTCGTGCGTTGAAACGTAGTTCAGTATAGCTAATTTCTAATTTCACTTCACATTTACCAACTCCACATCAAACAACAAGGTAGCATTAGGAGGAATAACTCCACCTGCACCGTTTGGTCCATAGCCTAAGTTTGATGGAATAATTAAACGTAATTTATCACCAACATGCATCAATGCGATGCCTTCTTCCCAGCCTTTAATTACGCGTCCTTGGCCCAACTCAAAGCTAATGGGTTCACCTCTTTCAATAGATGAATCAAATACTTTTCCATTGGTTAAAAATCCGGTGTAATGTACATCAACCGTTTTTCCGTTTTCTGCTTTTAAAGCTTCAGTATTGCTCGATTTTTGAACTACAATATATTGTAATCCACTTGCAGTGGTAATGGTATCGGTGCTTTTTACATCCCAAGGTTTAATAGGCTCTTTAACGTCAATCAGTTCCACTTCAAAAACTAAAGTAGCGTTTGGTGGTATAACACTTCCAGCACCATTAGCACCATAACCTAATGTTGGCGGAATGGTAAAAATGGCTTTATCACCCACTTGTAATAAAGCAACACCTTCATCCCAGCCTTTAATAACTTGTCCCTGACCTAAGGTAAATGTAAAAGGTTGGTTGCGGTCTCTGCTACTATCAAATTTTTTACCATCGGTTAAGGTACCCGTGTAATGAACAGAAACTTTTGCTCCTGCCTTAGCTTTTGCGCCATTTCCTTTTTGGGTTAGTTTGTATTTTAACCCCGATGCTGTAGTGTACTCTTTATTCAATTCCATTTTTTGTGGTTGTTTTGGTTTTGAAGGTGTTTGTTGTTTGCTTTTGTTGGTAGTTGTTTTTGGTTTTGTTGCTTGTTTAGGTTGTTGTGCAAACAAACTTGTACCTAATGTTACCAATAACAATGATGCAATTATTTTTTTCATGCTTTGTATTAATACTCTTGTAATAAAAATTAAATATAAAAGTTATTCAACACTAATCAAATCTATATCAAAAACTATAGTGGTAAAAGGCGGAATAATATCCGCTCCGCTGCCACCGTAGGCCAAGTGTGGGGGAATAATAAATTTAAAACGCCCACCTTCACGCATTAGTTTTACACCCTCGTTCCAGCCTGCTATTACCTCCTTGCTACCCAGTGTAAAAGTAAAACCTTGCATGTTACTTTCAAATACTTTACCACTAGTTAAGTATCCACGGTATTTTACGGTTACTTTACTTCCTGCTGCGGGTTGTTTGCCTGTACCAGGTGTTGTTACCACATAATTTAAACCAGTGTGTGTTTTTTTTATGCGTTGAAATTGTGATATAAATCGATTTGCAACAATAGAATCTTCACGTGTTTGTGCCAACTCTTTGGCATACTCCTTTGCAGCAAATTCAGGCTCATTCATAATATCGTGCACCTTGATGTAAAAGCTTAAACTATCGCCTTTTTTTATATATGCAGGCAAAGGTGTGTTGATGGTGTATTTATAAAACGAATCGGCAGAGATGATAATGTTAACCCTATCGCCTTTTTTCATTTCTTTAAAAATACCTCTAAAACTTGGATGCGTAGCAGGTACTGTTACAGGTTGATTTTTGGTAAACGTTTCTGCTAATAAAGAATCGTTGGATGCAATTGCCATGTGGTAATCGATATCCAATAAATCATCGGATGCGGTTTTACGTTTATTTAAACTATCACCACTCGGAATGATATCATAAAACAAAACACCTGCCTTAGTAATTGCAGGGGTGTATTGGGCTTTTAAATTTACCAAACTACACAAACTGATTATTACTAATAACAGGTGTTTCATAAATATGTATTTAAATGTCTAGTTTACTTTAACCAATTCCATTTCAAACACCAACGTGCTGAATGGCGGGATAGGTCCGTTGCCACGGTTACCATAAGCCAAGTTCCATGGAATAACAGTTTTAACTTTATCGCCTTCTTTCATTAACTGTAATACTTCATCCCAACCCGGAATAACTTGTCCTAAACCTACAGGGAAATTAATGCCTTCAGTTAAGTTTTCATCAAAAACTTGTCCGTTTAATAAAGTTCCTTTGTATAAAACTTGTACTTTATCACCTTTTTTTGCTGCTTTACCTTTACCGCTTTTTTCTACCACATAGTATATTCCGCTGGCAGTTTTCTTTGCATCAGGTAATGTAGCTATCATTTGGTTAAAAGCAAGTGAATCGGCTTGTTGTAATTTGGCCATATCGTCTTGCTCTTTTTTCATAATTTCTTGCTGATTCATGATATCAACAACCTTAACAAGAAACTTAATGTTATCGCCTTCTTTAATCCAAGTAGGTCTACTTTGACCAAAGCTGTTTAAAAAGAAAGTATCAGCGTTGATCAATAACTCAGCACTATCACCTACACTTAATAATTCAAATGCTTTTTTAAAGTTGGGCTCATTTACCGGAATATAAACCGGGCTGTTTTTGCTGAAAGTTTCAACCAAGGTAGAATCTGTTGATTCAACAGCAAGTTTGTAGTTCATGTATAACACTGCGTTGGTATCGCCATCTACTGCGCGTCCTTCTGTGTTATCAGTAATAATACGGTATTTAACACCGTTTTCAGTTGTTTTGTATTCACCGCATGCCACGGTAAATAAAGCTGCTACAGCAGCAAGTAGGTATATTGACTTTTTCATTTTTTTTCTTAAACTAATAAATGTTTGTAAGTAACTAATGCTTCTTTAAATTGGGCTTCAACGGTTTCAATTGTCTCCTTGCTTTCGCCACCTGCAGCATTAAAATGTCCACCACCATTGAAGTAATTTTTTGCAAACTCGTTAGCCGGAAACTTACCTTTACTTCTAAAACTCATTTTACGTGCAACAGTTCTATCAACAATTAAAACCGAAAAATTAATGCCTCTAACAGCTAATCCATAATTAACTAAACCTTCAGTATCGCCTGTTATAATATTAAAGCGTTTTAGTTCTTCGGCCGTTACACAAATTAATGCTGTATTGAACTCACGTAATAACTGCATTTTTTCGCTTAGGCAGTAACCAATAAAACGCATTCTATCGTATGAGTAGTTATCGTATATGTGTTCGTATATTAAATTTGGTTTGGCGCCTTTTGCCAATAGTTGTGCGGCAACCTTGTGTGTACTTGGGTATGTACTTCCATGTTTAAACGAAGCGGTATCGGTCATAATACCTGCGTATAAACAATTGGCAATATCTTCGTTCACCAAATCTGCATCACCAAACAAATCAATCATTTCATAAATTAATTCGCAGGTACTGCTGCGTTGGGTATTGTGTAATTGGTAAGCTGCAAAATTTTCAGGTTCTAAATGATGGTCAATCATCACCTTTTTTGCCTTGCTGGCTGCCACCAATTCACCCATTTGGTTAATACGTTTTAGTGCATTAAAATCAAGGCAAAAAATAAAATCAGCATGGGCAATTAAACTTGCCGAGTGATCTGGCTCTGCTTCAAAATCAACCACCGTGCGCTCGTTGGGCATCCACTTTAAAAATTCGCCATAATCTGTAGGCGATACAACAACAGGTTGCAGGCCCTTTAATAATAAATAATTGTACAATCCCAATGATGAGCCTAGGGCGTCAGCATCGGGTTTATGATGCGTTGTAATAACGATGTTTGGTTTAACAGCGGCTTCAAGCAGCGGTTTAATTTCTATAATATTGTTCAGAGAATGAATTTTTTAGGTGTGCAAAGGTGTAAAAAAGGAATGGATAAAGCAACGGTTTGAAATAAGTTTAAGAACTAATTTATAATCGACTAAAATGCCTCGTTTAAAGTAACATAAAAGGCTTGTAATCCATTGTGTCCGCGGGCGTAATCTATCCTAAAGTTAATTTTTTCGCGAGGTATAGCCTTAACTCTCAGTCCTATACCATACATGGGCTTAATAAATTTGTTCAGTTTTGCAGGACTAGAAGCTACGTTACCCATACCTCCAAAAGCTACCATGCCAACCGGTCCCCATATTTGTTTACGTAGTTCTGCTTGCATACTTAGCTCATGTTTATCGCGATAACGGCCGTAGTAATAACCCCTAAAATAACTTTCGTTGCCTAGTGTGCCCATTGCCCGGTATGGCACATCGCCATCATTAAACGAGCCATATGCTTGCAGGGCCAGTACATTATCATTCCATAATCCGAAGTATTTTCTGGCATCAATAGTAATATTGGAAAAAGTGCTGCTGCTGCCAGCGTTTTTATTTCTTATGGAAGCCGAAACGTCAACAATATGTCCTTTGGTGGGGAAATAAATTTGATTCCTATTATCAAAAGTAAAAACGGGTCCTAAGCCAAAATAATGATATCCGTTTACTCCGTTTACATTGGAAAGGGCCATTAAACTTCCACTTTTATGCTCAATGTTGTATAAGGTTTCGTAATCTAATTGTAAGCCTAAATATATTCCTTTTTTTATTAATCTTGTTGCTTTTATGTTGGCTTTATATTGGTTAAAACTATAAAGTTCTTTGTTACTTTCAGGTGTATTGTTACCAATGCCCCAATAATTTTCAATAAAATTGCTGTATTGTAGTATACCACGCAGGCTGTATTTGTTGCCAGTGGTAAACACTTCAAACATTGGCCTAATGCTGAGTTGATTGTTTTGAGTATAACTTATGTTTAATCTGATAACAGATGGGCGCGTAATGCTGTCGTTGTTTCTGGCTCTGAAAAAATGAGATGTAGATATTCCCAATTGCCAGCGTGTTTCAGGTTTGTAAGAAACGATAGGTACAACAAAAAGGTACTTCTTTTTAGGTTTAGCAGAGTCGCCTTGTACTATTTTATAACCCCAATCGAGTGTGCGTAACACAAAGTTTTTTTGTTGAGCAAACGCATGAGTATAACACAAAAGTAAGGCAACTATTGATACTTGTTTAAAACCTAAAGCCATTTTGTACCTATACTATTAATGCGATAGCCGATGTTTAATCCAACGCTGCGTGTATCGTGATTAACAAAACTACTTTTAAAAATATTAATATTACTATCATGCGCATAAAATGCGCTGATATACCATTTTGGATGATTATACCCGGCAAATATTTTCGCATGAAATGCCATATCCAATGGTAAGCCGGTTTTAAAACCAATGTTCGATTGTGAGGTATACCATCCCGTACCAAGCCCAAAAAATGCAGATGGAGAAAAGAACCACCTGCCTGTTTTGGATAAAAAGTTATGTCCATATCCAGGTCGTAAACTAAAGGTAATAAATCGCATTTGCTTAAGCCCTGCTAAATCAGAAAAGTTAGGTTCATTATCAATAATAGGAACTATAATGGACGAATCGGCCAATAAATTTCTAAATTGAAAATTGGATAATAACAAGAATGAACCAGCCGATTTAATTTGTTGTTCTTGTTGAGCAAATGCCGATCGCATAGAGAATTTTTTGTGGTTTGCTGCATAAAAAAGATTGAATCCTCCATTAGATAGGTATACGTCTGGTCGCATTGTTTCATTGGCAAAATCATTCCGTCTTCTTAGCATACCTTGAAAATATCGGTAATAAATCTCGCCACCGAATTTTCTTTGAAAGTAACCAAAAGAAAAATCGTAGTATTGACTTTTACCAAAACGTTTTTCGTCACTTTCGGTACCCGGTAACTGAAAACCTAATGCAAGGGTGAAGTATTTAAACCCGAAGGCAAAACCTGCTTGACCTTTTACATTAGGTTGTAACTTTATTCTAAAATCTTTTTCCTTACCAATAGGATTTACTACTACATCAATATCTGTTAACCACGTATTAAATTGTACGTTATATTTACGTTTAAATGTTTTTATATACGTGGTATCACCACCATCGCTAAGTGCTATTAGTGGTGAAATAACAAAAAATAACAGGATATAGATTTGGTGAATTAGTTTCATTAAGGTTTTAATCGTCCGTACATTCTTGGGAAAGGAATACTCTCTCTTACATGTGGCAATTTACATACCCAAGTTACCAAGCGTTCCAATCCTAAACCAAAGCCTGAGTGTGGAACTGATCCATACCTGCGTAAATCTAAATACCACTCAAATGCTTCCATTGGTAATTGGTGCTCGTTAATTTTTTCAATTAATAAACTTAAGTCGGTTTCACGTTCACCTCCACCAACAATTTCTCCGTAACCTTCAGGTGCCAGGGTATCAACACCGCGTGCAAATTTGCTGTTTTCGGGGTCGCGTTTTAAGTAAAATGCTTTTACCTCATGTGGCCAATTATAAACCATTATTGGTCGGTCGAATAACCTTGTTAATACCGTTTCATCACTACCTCCAAAATCGTTTCCGTACTCAAAAGTACGTGCACTGTTTAACCATTGCGGTATGTTACGTTCTTGCTCTTCTAGGTCAGCAAGCTCTTGTTTTAACTTATCTATTTTAGCTTGGTTAAAACCAATTTCTCCTTTTTTCATTCCCGGAGTTTTGATTTTTTCTTCGCGTTCAGTTATTTCTTTTTGTATTTCGGTGATGCTACTTTTTACAGTAGCCAATTCGTTTTCTAAACTGGTAATTGCATTTACTCCGTTTACATCAACTTCACCTTTTATAATTTTTACCGCTTCATCATAAGTTAAACGAGGAAAAGGTTTAACAATGTTTTCTAACAAGGAGGTATCTCTACCTATTATTTCAAGTTCGACTTTGTTTGTGTTTAAAACATCTGTTACAACAGCACGTAAAAAATGTTCAATCAAATCCATGTTATCAAAAATATTATGGAAAGCCATTTCAGGCTCAATCATCCAAAACTCTGATAAATGCCTGCGTGTTTTACTTTTTTCTGCACGGAAAGTTGGTCCAAATGTGTAAATCTTGTTATGTGCCAAAGCCATGGCTTCACCATACAATTGTCCTGATTGAGACAAGTAAGCAGGGTCTCCGTAAAAATCTGTTTCAAATAAAGTAGATGTACCTTCTACTGCGTTACCAGTAAAAAGTGGAGCATCCATTTGTATGAAACCTTCATTTTGAAAAAATTTATGAATGGCAAAAATAATGGTATTACGTATGCGCATAATTGCCCATTGGCGTTGGCTACGTAACCATAGGTGGCGGTTATCCATTAAAAATTCAACCCCATGTTCTTTTTTGGCAATCGGATAATCAACGGCTACTTGTATTAACTCAATATTGGTGGCTTGTAATTCGTAGCCTCCAATTTGTTTTTCATCTTTAACAATTTTGCCTGTTATGCTTAACGAGGTTTCTAGTGTAGCCTTGCGTGCTTCATTAAAAATAGTTTCGCTTACATGGTTAGCATCTACTACACACTGGCAAAGGCCTGTTCCATCGCGTAAAATAATAAATACTAAACCTTTACTTTCTCTTTTGTTAGCCGCCCAACCTTTAAGTGTAATTTCCTGGCCTTCGTATTTGCTTAAATCTTTAATATACATTTGTTACTTTTGTTAGCTGATAAGAAAGTGCGAAAATAATAATATTTACATACTAGTGTTTACGTACTTTTACAAAGATTGGCATAATTTTTAGTATAGCACCATTATGTTAAAGCAAGGACTACAACAAAAACAGCTACAAAAGCTTTCTCCGCAACAAATACAGTTTATAAAGTTGTTGCAGCTTAATGCCGTTGATTTACAGCAACGTATAGATGATGAATTGATTGAAAATCCGGCTTTGCTTAAGGGCGATGATGAGGACGCAGCCCCCAAAGAACAGGTAGAAAATGAGGTTGAAATAGCTGAAGGAACTGAGGCCGAAGCCAATGTGTCTGTTGAAGATTATTTAGCTGATGATACTTTTGATGTGAAAGAATATGTAAATGATGATTACGACTCGGAAGGATTTCACCTAAGTGATGAGGGTGATGATGAAGACCGTAAGGATATTCCTTTTGCCGAAACAGCTAGTTTTCATGATGGATTATTGGAGCAGTTTATTGCTATTGCAGCTAATGAGCGCGAGGAAATGATTGGTCGTCAGATTATTGGCACTATTGATGATGATGGTTATTTGCGTAGGGAGTTAAATGCCATTATTAACGATTTGGCTTTTGGACAAAATGTGGAAGCAACCATAGAAGAAATGCAGGTTTGTTTGCATAAAATTCAATCTCTTGACCCTGCAGGTATTGCCGCAACATCTTTACAAGATTGTTTGCTGCTTCAACTCAAACGTAAAAACCATGATAAAAAAGAAGTGGTATTGGCTGAAAATATTTTACGCAACGACTTCGAAGATTTTATAAAAAAACACTACGATAAACTGATTAAACAGTATAAAATTACTGATGCGGATTTAAAAGAAGCCATTATTGTCATTACTCATCTTAACCCCAAGCCAGGTGAGAGTGCATCAGCTGGTAAACCGCAGTACATAAATCCCGATTTTGTGTTGGTTGAAAACAATGGTCATTTGGAAGTGCAACTTACCGCTCGTAATGCACCTGATTTAAGAATTAGCCGCAATTACATGGAAACTTTAAAAGGGTATGATGCTAATCCTAACCCAAGTAAAGAGTTGAAGCAAACTGTACAATTTATCAAGCAAAAACTAGATAGTGCACGTTGGTTTATTGATAGCATTAGACAACGCCAACATACCTTGTTACTTACCATGAACGCCATTTTGCAACATCAATACGAGTATTTTTTAGAGGGCGATGAAACTAAAATGAAGCCTATGATATTAAAGGATATTGCGGAAAAAGTAGGGCTTGATATTTCTAC
>JBFYQC010000020.1:0-3269 GCA_041302975.1 Bacteroidota bacterium | reverse complement strand
GTTATACCGTTAACTTAGTTTGATATTAATTAGCTTACCCTAACTCATAATTTTAACAGATAAACATGAAAACATTAATTTCTTTCGCTGCTTTATTTTTCTTTGGCGCTATTTCTCTTTTTGCCCAACAACCTCATTACACCAATAAGCCTATAATTGAAGTAACTGGAAGTGCTGAAATGGACATTATTCCAGATGAAATATATGTGAGTGTAACGCTTCGCGAGTTTATGATAGAACGAAAAAAGCAACCCATTGCAAGTATTGAAAAAGACTTTAAAGAGGTAACCAACAATTTAAAAATAGACAACAAGTTAATATCGCTTGAAGGTGTTTATGGCACTTACGAATACGATTATAAAACACAAAAACGTGGCGAGTTTTTAAATGCCAAAAGCTTTATCATTAAGTTTTCTGATTTAGAAAAGTACAACCAATTGGTAATGATGCTGGATAAAAAAGGCATTGAAAACGTGCATATACAGCGCACCAGCCACAGCAAAATGGAAGAGTACAGACGTAAGGTAAAAGTGGAAGCACTAAAAGCAGCCAAAGAAAAAGCAGATTTAATGCTGGCTGCAATTGGTAAACAAACGGGTGAAGTGCAGTTAATTCGAGAAAGAGATAACAACATGGGTTACCATCAACCGATGTATCTGAGGTCTAACGTGGCCATGGATGCAATCAGCGAATCGGGGGAACAACCGATTGAAATGCAAAAGATAAAATTACGTTATGAGGTAGAAGCTCATTTTTTAATTACCAATTAAATTATGCAATTTGGGTTTGATCGTTGTCCATACTGCGGCAACACCAATGGATTTGTATATGTGCATGGGCACTACCAATGCAAAGTGTGTAACCAAAATGTAATGCCATGTTGCAGTGGCGAACAAGAGTGTGAAACCGATGATGTTAAAGCTGAAGAATAACCTTAATTATTGTTGTTTCTGTTATTGCAATGGCATCCAAAACTTCTTCATTTATTACCATGAAATCTTTTGTGTCTAATGTTTCTGACTTGTGTTCAAGGTTTATGGTTAAATTTCCTTTTACCACATAACAGCAAACAAAATGATTCACCGCTTTTAAATCTAGGTGTTGATTTGTAGTTAACCTGATTGTTTCAACAATAGCTTTTACTTCCGGTTTAAATATCACATTAAAGTCGGTTACTTTACCTTCGGCATTGGTTTGCCAAGCACCATCAAACAAATGGGGGATAAGCGGTTTTAAATAATGGGTAACCTCTTTGTTGTGGGTAAGGGTTAATTCGCCTTGCAACAACATAATGATGCGCTGGTAACCCTTTAAATTTGTAAAGGTTGATGATTCTGTTTCAACAGTTGCGGTGCTAATCCTAAACAAAAAATTACGCTCAGCATAATGTGCATCAGCCGGATAAATAAACAATTGCGTGGTTTTACCTCCACTCCAATCAACTGTTTGCTGTTGGTTATGTTTAATTATTTGCATCATTTATTAGTGCTAGTATTTCTTTTATTTGTGTAGGTGCAAACCAATATTCAGGAGCTTCTTTTTTAAACCAGGTAATTTGTCGTTTGGCGTAATTACGGCTATGTTGTTTAATTAAATCAATCGCTTTTTCAATTTCGTGTTCACCTTTAAAATAATCAAACAACTCTTTGTAACCTACGGTTTGTAATGCGTAGTTATCTTGGTAAGGCAACATGCTTTCTGCTTCTTTCAACAAACCTTGTTGCATCATTACATCAACACGCTTATTAATTCTACCGTATAAAACTTCACGTGGTAAATCAACCACCACCTTAATTACCCTAAAATTGCGTTGGTGCTTTTTTAGGTTGGGTACAAAACCTTGTTGCATGGCCAAGGCTATTTCAATGGCACGCATTACTCGTTGTGGGTTTTGTAGTTCGGTTTGATGGTAAAGCGTATCGTTTAAATCCAACAGTTTTTTTTGTAAAGGCACAATACCATCTTTGGCATAAAGTGCATTTAATTCATCACGCAAAGTTTCGTTTGCTTTGGGCATATCATCCAAACCATCAATTAATGCTTTCACGTATAAGCCACTTCCGCCAACTGCAATCACTACATCATGTTGCTTAAATAAGTCGTCTAGTTTTAACAGTGCATCACGCTCAAAATCACCAGCAGAATAGGGTTGATGTATACTTAAGTGACCAATAAAATGGTGCATAATTTGAGCCAATTCATCGGCAGAAGGTTTAGCTGTGCCTATGCTAATTTCCTCAAAAAACTGCCTACTATCGGCCGAAATAATTTCGGTATTTAATTGTTGGGCCAGTTCAATTGCAGTAGCGGTTTTTCCAACTGCAGTTGGGCCAAGTATACATAGCAGCGTTTTGGTCATTTAATTTGAATAATGATTTAATTAAGCAGTTGGCAATATTTATGCGATGAAATTAATCGATATGTTCTTTAAGTTTTAACACCACATATTTACTAGTTGGTGTATTGCTTTTATCAGCTACCGAATTAATAGGTACCAATACATTGGTTTCGGGAAAATAGGTTGCGCAGCATTGTTCCGGAATGTTGTAAGCAACTATCATAAACTTATGTGCTACACGCTCCACATCATCGTGGTAATTGTATAAATCAACTACATCTCCGGCTTGGTAACCTAATTTGGCTATATCTTTCTCGTTCATTAAAATAACCCTGCGCTCATTGTAAATACCTCGGTAGCGGTCGTCTAATCCATAAATGGTAGTGTTAAATTGGTCGTGGGTACGTATGGTCATCATCAACAATTCATCATCATTCAACTTGTTAAATGTTACTTGAGCTACGTTAAAGTTAGCTTTGCCTGTAAAGGTGTTAAACTTTCCCTCACGAGAACCATTCGGTAAGTAGAATCCACCTGGTTCGCGCACACGTTTATTGTAATTATCAAATCCTGCAATGGTTTTTTCTATGGCATCACGCACATGGTCGTAATGCTGTTGGTACAAAGGCCAAGGTGTTTGTGTTTTGTTTCTAAATGTAGCTTGAGCCAATTTGCAAACAATCACCGTTTCACTTAATAACAGATTACTAACTGGTTTTAAACTGCCCTTACTCAATTGCACTACTCCCATAGAGTTTTCGCAACTTACTATTTGCGTTTCACCATTAGCGTTCACATCTTTATCGCTTCGTCCAAATGTTGGTAATATCAAGGCTTCTTGTCCCGTTATTAAGTGGCTACGGTTTAACTTGGTACTAATTTGCACCGTTAAGCTGCATTTGTTTAATGCTTCGGCTGTATATTTGGTATC
>JBFYQC010000019.1:0-38030 GCA_041302975.1 Bacteroidota bacterium | reverse complement strand
GTTTTACGAATAGCCAAGTTATGCTTATACTTTTGGTCGTAAATAATATCACGACCGCAATTTGCGGCTTCACTTAAGTAATAAGCCAATTCTTTTTGTTTCGGTGTTAGCTCATCAAAACCCGGAATTTCATAGCGCAAAACTTGAATGTCGGCAAAACGATCACACTCGTAATTAAAATTACTTTCACCACCGTTTTCAGCACCTGTTTTGTTATCACTTTTGCAACTGTGCATTAACACACCTGCACCCATTGCAGATAACATCATCATTGTTTTAAATTTCATGATTGTTAATTAAAAATTTATCAGTTGGCAAACTACACACTTATGTAATTAAATGCAATAAAGATTACAATAGCGGCAAATTAGTTGATTATATAATACATTTGGATGTGCAAAAATCAATAGTTAAACGAATGATTTTTGTAAATTGTAAACTATGCAAAACCAAATTAAAACCCTTTTAAATCAAAAAGTAAAACAATACAACCATCCAAGTTTTATAGCAAACGATCCGGTGTGTATACCCCATTTATTTACCCATAAACCAGACATTGAAATTATGGGATTGTTTGCAGCAATATTTGCCTGGGGGCAACGGGTAACTATTATAAATAAGTGCAAAGAACTAATAGATAGAATGGATGGTAAACCTCATCAGTTTATTTTACATCATACCGAAAAAGACTTGAAAAAATTATTAGGCTTTAAACACCGCACTTTTAATGATACAGACTTACTTTATTTTATTCACTTTTTAAAACACTGGTATAGTAAAAACAAGTCTTTAGAATCTGCATTTACACTTGGTATTAAACCAACAGATGAAACCGTGGAAGACGGATTGAACCATTTTAGAAAATTGTTTTTTAGTTTAGAGGATGCACCCACACGTACTTACAAACACATCGCATCACCCGCCCAACATTCGGCTTGTAAGCGTATTAACATGTACTTGCGCTGGATGGTAAGACAAGATGATAAAGGTGTAGATTTTGGACTTTGGACTGGTATAAAACCATCACAGTTGGTCTGCCCTTTAGATGTACATGTACAACGTGTTGCCACGAAAATTGGGTTGTTACACAGAACGCAAAGTGATTGGCAAGCAGCATTGGAACTTACCACAGCCCTAAAACAATTTGACAAAAAAGATCCGGTAAAATATGACTTTGCCTTATTTGGTCTAGGAATTATGGATAATTTTTAACCTATCTTACCAACCCATTTTTATTTCAATTGTCCGATATATTTTTGCACCCAAAATAAAACCGCATGCATTATCAAATATCAATAGCCGATACCCAAAATCACTTTTTACAATTAACATATACCATTCCACACATTCATCAAGACAGCATAGAGGTGCAACTTCCGGCATGGAGACCGGGCAGGTACGAATTACAAAATTTTGCGAAAAATGTTCGTTGTTTTAATGTTATTGACGAAAAGGGAAATGCAATAGCCTACCGAAAACTAACTAAAGACAGGTGGCAAATTGATACAAAAGGAGTTTCAAGCGTTAAAATAAGTTATCAGTATTATGCGAACCAGCCTGATGCAGGCGCGTGTTTTGTAAATGAAAACTACCTATATATAAATCCTGTCCATTGTTTTATGTATACCGAGGGCCGAGCCGATGAAGTTTATACATTAGATTTTTTAATACCCGATGATTACCAAATTGCCACACAAATGAAACAATCAGGTAAACATCAATTGGTAGCGCCAAATTTTGATTATTTAGCCGATTCGCCTCTATTTGCAAGTAACACGTTGCAGCATCATGCTTTTATTGTTTCGCAAACACAAATGCATATTTGGTTTCAGGGTGAGCATCCGTTTGATATAGAACGCTTGGTTAAAGACACCACCGATTACACGTTAAAACAAATAGAGGTATTTGGAGATTTACCATGCTCAGATTACCACTTTTTATATTTAATGCACAAAACACCGGCCCGTCATGGAGTGGAGCATTTAGACAGCACAGTAATTGCCATGGGGCAAACCTTACAACAAACTACTGAAGAGTACTATCATGATTTATTAGCCATCAGTTCGCATGAATTGTTTCATTTATGGAACATAAAACGCATTAGGCCTAACGATATGTTACCTTATGATTTTACGAGAGAAAACTACAGCACATTAGGTTATATTTATGAAGGAGTAACAACCTACTATGGTGATTTAATGTTGCTACAAAGTGGTGTATGGAATTGGGAGCAATACGCGGCAAGTTTTACAGAAGATTTAAAAAGGCATACCTCAAACCCAGGCCGCTTTAATTACTCTGTTGCAGAATCAAGCTGGGACACTTGGCTTGATGGCTATGTACCTGGTGTAACAGGGCGTAAAGTTTCTATTTATATTGAAGGAATGATAGCCGCTGTAATTGCAGACATTACCATCATTAAAAACAGCAATGGTAAATTTAGTTTGCACAATGTACTGCGCGACTTGTATCAACTATACTACAAACACAACAAAGGTTATGATGAAATCATTTACCGAGAACTGCTGGAAAAATATGCGAATACGAGTTTTGAAAGTTATTTCCAATCATTTATTTGGGGTAAAGGTAAACTGCATAAAGGGCTAGTTAGTGCATTAAGTGAAGTAGGATGCACTTTATTAGAGGATATGAGCGGGAATTTGACTGTAACTAAATTGGACGAAACCAATACGTTACAAAATCAATTATTTGCTAAGTGGACCAATATTGCTGAATAATAAATAAGGATACGTTTTTTTATTATTTTTGAATTCCAATCAACAAAAGGTATACAATGCATAGAGCCAACATGGATTACAAACTTTGTGATTCGAACAAAATTTCTTTTTTAAACCAATGCACGCCTACACAAGCCGAAATGGTGGAGCAGGCCAAGTCTTGCGGTTCATACAAAAAAGGAGAATTACTTTTTAATGAAAGTGCAATCCCACTTGGCGTATACTGCATAGTAAGTGGGGTAATTAAACTTGTACGTACCAACTTAGACGGTAAAGAACAGATATTACGATTTGCACAACCTGGTGATGTGCTAGGATATAGGGCCCTTATAGCGGACGAGCCACTTATATCTTCAGCCGTGTGTTTAGAAGACACAATAGCTTGTTTTATTCCTAAACAAATATTTCTTCAAATCATGGATGAAAACGCTTCGATTAGTAAAGACTTACTAAAAGCTCTTAGTCATGAGTTGGGTGTTGTTGAAGAACGTGTTCAAAGTTTAGCACAAAAAAGTGTTCGTGAGCGTTTGGCTGAAACATTGCTGTTTTTACATGCCACATTTAAATCAAACAACCTAGATACTGATGTTATTGCAATTACTCTTCCGCGTGAAGATATTGCGAATATTGTAGGTACTGCAACAGAAACTGTAATTAGATTATTAAGCGAATTTAAAGGTGATAAATTGATAGAACTTGACGGAAAAAAAATTCGTATCCTAGAAAAAGCTAAACTTGAAAAAATTTCACACGCAAGTGTTTAATTTTTATTATAATTGATAAACCTAAAACACCATATCCATGAAATTAACTCATGTTAAATGGCCTTTATCTATTTTATTCATTTGTTTCATTTTTTCGTTAAATGCGCAGCATTTAGCCAACCAGCTTTTTATACATGACATAAGAAACAATAGTTATAAAAAGGTTATTGAATTTCAGGCTTATGCTGTGCTAGTAAATGATACAGGAATAGTTAAAGGATACTTTGATGCTGTTTATGACAACACCTTTTTATTTGCAACAAAAGATTCTGTTTTTGTGCTTTCACCTGAACAAATAAAAGGTATAGTTGAAATAAGTAATTTCGGTAATAATGGCATGATTAATTATTCAAAATCGGGTACAATAGCGCTGCAAACAGGTGGAATAACCTTAGTAACTTTGGGCGGATTATTTTTACCGGGAACAATTGTATTGCTGATTGAGGAGACTGGTGCAGGTGCAATTTTATCGGCCTTTACCGGAGGATTGTTAGCAGGTGGTATAGCCATGATTAATAATGCATCAAAAAGAAGAAAAGGCGTTCAAAACAGTATTTCTCCTGAAGAAACAATTCGTGTGGTAAATAATCAATTACGCATTATAAAATCACCCTTGTAACATAAAACTTCGCATACTTATACTTCCCATATCAAAACTATGGTGTATAAATTTAAGCAGTTCATTTTTTTGTTGAATACCTAAAATATACAACATGGGTAAGTAATGATCGTTTGTAGGTACCGAAAGTTGGGCAGATGCACCGGCTTTTAAATAATCAACCAGAGCCATGTGATTACCCGATTCTAAATTGTTTTTAACGTAAGTATCAAACTCAACTGTCCAGTCGTAAGGACCTGCAGTTGGGTTATTCCAATTAACACGACCAAGATTATGTACAATGTTACCACTACCAACAATCATCAAACCCTTTTTACGTAGTGCAGCTAATTGCTTAATTAAATCGTAATGGTAATTAGCCGGCTTTGAGACATCAATACTTAGCTGAAAAACTGGAATATTAGCTTTGGGATACATGTGCTTTAAAATACTCCAAGCGCCATGGTCTAATCCCATATGCTCATCAGTTTGTATGTTGTGTGATTGATCAAGTAGAGTTTTAGCCTGCAACGCATAATCCGGTGAACCCAGTGGCTCGTATTTAACGTCTGATAATGCTTTAGGGAATCCGCCAAAATCATAAATGGTTTTAGGGAACTTATTGGTAGAAACAAATGTACCTCGGGTTAACCAATGGGCAGACACTACCAAAATTGCATTTGGTGTAGGCAAGTTACGTGTTGATTTAGCCAAGTCTTGCGTAAACTTATTATCAGTTATTGCATTCATTGGCGAGCCATGCCCAATAAAAAATGCAGGCATCAAAGGGGTGGGAGGCATGGCATTTACTTCGTTCAGCAATTGTTGTGCACTTGTTAACATAATGGGTATGGTTGATAAAAAATCACGTCTATTCATGTAATTACAAGTTAAACAAAAATAGCATAGCAACTATACAGTTAACTATGCTATTAAAGCTTGTTTAGGCGGGTGTGAATTATTTTTTAGCTACAACGCGTACGTTAACTTTAAAAGTATCATCAATCAAATTATCAGCCATACCTTTATACTTCACATCAAATAAAGTACGGTCTACTGCAAATTCAGCATTAGCAATTACTTTATCTTTTGCTACAATAATTTGAGCAGGGAAAGTAATTTCTTTGGTAATACCTTTAACCGTTAAATCTGCTATAACAGTTTGGTTATTAGAGCCTGCTTTTGCACCAACAATTTCTGTTAATGATTTTATTTTTAATGTGCTGGTAGTATACTTTTCTGTTGAGAAGAAGTCATCAGATTTTAAATGACCTTCTAATTTTTGTTGGTACTCACCTTGCATGTCTTGAACAGAGATTGAAGTCATATCGATAGTGAAAGTTCCTCCTGTTAATTTTTTACCGTCAACAGATAAAGTTCCATCGTTAAACTTAACATAACCCCAATGTTCTCCAGTAACTTTTTTCCCTGTCCATTTAAATGTTGATTCTTTGGCATCTACTTTTAATGTAGCAGCATTTTGTGATTTTGGTTGGCTAACAGCCACAACTGATAATGCGAATCCTGCAATAGCAGCTAAAGTGAATAGTTTTTTCATGTTTTTTTGTTTTAGTTTCTTAATTTATCAAGTAAGTTGTTTAATGTCTTCTTTTCATTTAAATCTAACGTATTACAAATACTATGCATTTCGCCATTTAAACCATCAATTTCATTTAGTAAAGATAATCCCTCTTGGGTTAATAAAACATCAACTTGGCGTCTATCCTTACTACACTCTGATCTTTTGATTAGTTTTTTTTGTTTTAGCTTCTCAATCAACCTAGATGCGTTGCTCATTTTATCCAACATACGTTCTTGTATTAATCCAACACTTGCCGGATTTGGTAACTGCCCTCTTAAAATACGCAATACATTGTATTGTTGAGATGAAATACCAAAACGCTTAAAAAATCTATTTTGCTCAGACGATAACCATCCAGATGTATAAACTAAGTTTATAACCAATCGTTCTTCCTCTGTTTTAAAAGCTTTTTGTTTTATAGCGTCTTCTAATTTCATTGTAATTATTAAACAATATTAATGTATATACATATATTGTCAATACATTATTTTAACACTGCATTTATTTTATTGATAATCAATTTTTTAAAATTTGTGTATACATCTATTCAAGGTGCAATTCTAAGTTAAAGTAATTTACACTTACCTTAGCCACATTGAAAAATTTGATCATAAGCATACTGCTACTTCTATTAAGTACAATTTTGCTCGAGGCTAAGACAAAAGATAGTTTATACCTTGCTACAAGAGCTTATTATGTAACCAACAAAACAAACGAGTTAGGGGTATCATTATTTAACCGCAACCCCAACAATCAAATTACAATTAGGGGTATAAATAACATCACTTACAACCCAAATGATGCAAATACGCAAGGCATTAGACTACAGCATAAATGGCTAGGAATAGCCGTTGGTTATTCACCCAAATCGTTGCAAGATGAAAAGCGAGGAACTACTGAAGAGCTAGATTTACATTTATTTATTTATGGCAAACAAAATTACTTCGATATTTACTACATAGGTTATACCGGATTTTATATAGAAAACTATAAAAAGAACGATAGCTTAAGACTGAACTATGATTCTTACCCTTTATTACCCAATATGAAAGCGAATGGTTTTGGGGCAAACTACTTTTATGTGTTTAACCACAAAAAATATTCGTTACGTTCAAGCTATTTAATGAATGAAATACAGCGTAAAAGTGCTGGTTCATTTATACTTGGATTTTCTGCAAATGCGCTAACCGTTAGTAACCCTATAAAAGAAGCACCTCAACTACATTTGAATACACTACCAGAGGAGAGACTTGTTGAAGGTAGGTTTTATAGCGTAAGTGTTTTACCCGGATATGCACATACATTTGTATTGAAAAAACTTTTTTTTACAATAGCACCTACATTGGGTGTGGTTGCACAATATCAAAATTTTACTAATGCAGACAATCGTGTACGAGTTAGGAATACATTTGCATTTAGATCAATTGGAAGAATAGCATTAGGTTATAATAGCAACCGTTTTTATGCAGCAATAACAGGTGTTAATGATTCTTATAACTACCAACTAGCACCTAAAGTGCAACTCAATACACAACTTAGTGAGGCGCGTTTAATTATTGGATATCGATTTAAGACAAAAGGAATAACTCAAAAAATATCAAACCAAATGGATAAAGTTATTAAGCAATAATTGAAGGCTTTTTATGTTTCCAACGCCTGTGGCTCCACAACCATAACTCAGGATGTAAACGAATACTCCTTTCTAGTTTATCGGCAAATAATTGGGTAATTTCATTTGGTTTCTTATCAGCAGGATGTTCAGTAATCAGTTCAAAAACCACCGTATATTTACCTCTGGCATGTTTAATAATATCTACATAAACAACAGCAGAATCATACTTAATAGCTAATTTTTCAGCTCCAGTAAAAAAGCCAGTTTCTTGATTTAAAAATTGAGTCCAATAAGCATGAGCAGGTTGTGGCGATTGATCAGCGATAAAAGCTACAGTCCGCACATTATTTTTATTTTCTGCAAAGTTTCTTGCTGATTGTTGCATAGCTATCAACTCAACACCGCACTTTAATCGCAATTTATAAGTTAACCATTCAAAAAACGGATTTGAAAGTGGGTGATACAAGGTGCCCACAGGAAAACCCAATTGATAAGTATAAGAAAACCCGCCCCACTCCCAGTTACCTAAATGCCCCATCAATAAAACAACCGACTTATTATTTCTATGTAGCGCTTTAATAAACTCAGTATTCTGCATTTTAACGCGATCAACGATAGTACTTCTTCCCACTGTTAACGTTTTAAATGTTTCAATAAAAACATCAATCATGTTACGGTAATAACGCTTTTCTATTTGCTTAATTTCAGCTTCACTCTTTTCAGGAAATGCATTCTTTAGGTTGGTGTAAACAATTTTTCTTCTATACTTAATAATATGGTAGGCAATAAAACTTAGCACATCAGAAATAAAATACAGCACCGGAAATGGCAAAAGCATGAGTAAATAAATTGGTGCTGCTAGTATATAATAATACCATTTAGGTTGTTTTGACATGAACATTTATTTTGAGGTAAATATAAAAAAAGAATTTAACTGAGAATATTTACTATTGCACACAAGTGATGGAGAAAAGTATAAATTTTAAAACAAAACTATTCGAACATTGTAAAAGCGAGATTGAAAAACGCATTACAAGTTTTACGGCTGCAATGATAGATGCACAAGAAAGTGCTAATAGTGAGGATAAAAGTAGTGCTGGAGATAAGTATGAAACAGGACGCGCAATGAGCCAAATTGCACGTGACATGAATGCCAAACAGTTAAAAGCAGCTAAGCAAGATTTATTGAGCCTTATGCTGATTAACCCAAGTATTGTTTGCACCAAAGTACAAAAAGGAGCTTTGGTTGAAACATCAAACAATCAAATCATATTTATTGCTACAAGCATAGGTGCGATTGAATTTGATGGTTGCAAAATTGCTGTAGTATCGCCTGCAGCACCAATAGTAAAAGGCTTACTTAACAAATTTATTGGTGATGAGATTACCGTTGCACAACAAAAATCAACGATTAAAAACATCATATAAAAAACAAGCCACGTTAATAAATAAAGTGGCTTGAAATTTTTTAGGCTCTAATAACACCTGGTCTAAATTCTTTAGTTAACGGTGCATGGTTAGCAGCCTCTATCCCCATACTAATCCATTTGCGTGTTTCTATTGGATTAATGATGGCATCAACCCAAAGCCTAGCAGCCGCATAATACGGGGAAGTTTGTTTGGTGTATCTATCTGTTATGTGTTTTAACATTTCAGATTTTTTAATTTCGTCAATTACTTCCCCTTTTGCTTTTAAACTTGCTTCTTCTATTTGCAACAAAACTTTTGCCGCTTGGGCACCACCCATAACGGCAATATTTGCATTAGGCCAGGCTGCAATTAATCTCGGATCATAAGCTTTACCACACATAGCATAATTACCTGCCCCATAGCTGTTACCTGTTATAATAGTAAACTTAGGCACTACCGAATTGGCCTGGGCATTTACTAATTTAGCACCATCTTTTATAATTCCACCATGCTCGCTTCTACTACCAACCATAAACCCAGTAACATCTTGTAAAAAAACCAAAGGGATTTTTTTCTGATTACAGTTCATAATAAAATGCGCTGCTTTATCTGCACTATCACTATAAATTACACCACCAATTTGCATTTCGGTTGGATTATCAGCTGCATTTTGTTTTGGTTTTTTAGCTTTAACCACCTGACGGTTATTGGCTACTATACCAACAGCCCAGCCATCAATACGTGCGTAACCACAAGTAATGGTTTTGCCATACAGCTCTTTGTATGGATCAAAACTACCGGCATCAACCAAACGCTCAATAATTTCCATTACGTCAAAAGGCTTGGTAAAATTGGCAACTGCCTCATACACATCCTCCATACCTTTAATAGGAGCAATTGATGCTACACGATTAAAACCAGCTTTATCAAAATCGCCAATTTTATCCATAATACGCTTAATTCTATCTAAACAAGCTGCATCATTTTCAAATTTATAATCGGTAACGCCACTTATTTCACAATGTGTAGTTGCACCACCTAAAGTTTCGTTATCAATATCTTCACCAATGGCTGCTTTTACTAAATAGCTCCCAGCCAAAAAAATCGATCCCGTTTTATCTACAATCATGGCCTCATCGCTCATTATGGGCAAATAAGCACCACCAGCCACACAACTGCCCATAACCGCAGCAATTTGGGTAATACCCATACTGCTCATCACTGCATTGTTTCTGAAAATTCTTCCGAAATGTTCTTTATCTGGAAAAATTTCGTCTTGCATTGGCAAATAAACTCCGGCACTATCAACCAAATAAATTATAGGTAATTTGTTTTCTATTGATATTTCTTGTGCTCGCAAATTTTTCTTTCCAGTAATGGGAAACCAAGCTCCCGCTTTTACAGTGGCATCATTCGCTACAACTATACATTGGCGACCGCTTACGTATCCGATTTCTACAACTACTCCCCCTCCCGGACAACCACCATGTTCTTCATACATTTCGTATCCAGCTAAAGCACCAACCTCAATACGTGGTTTATCCTTGTCAAATAAATAATCAACACGCTCACGTGCCAGCATTTTACCTTTTTCTTTTTGTTTAGCAGCAGCTTTTTTACCACCACCTTCGTATATTTTTTCTAATCGTGTGTTTAATTCGTTTACTAAATGTTGCATGTTATTAAATAAATATTTATTGGAAACTAATTTATGCCAGTTTAAAAAACAAAGTTAAACGATGCTTGATAGAGTATACCACGCATGTTGCGGTTTAGCTCGTTTAATGGCAAAAAATAACTCACTTTATTATCAACCAAAATGTGTTTCGTTTTAATTAACTCAACCCCAAAACTTAAGTTAGCATTTGGTATAAACACACTATTTTTATTGTTGTTTTGATTGCTGATAAAACCACCAATTTGGTAACCAGTATAAAGGTTTAAAAACCTACGTTTACCTCTTCCAAAATTACGCGGATAAAAATCTTGACCGAAGTTGATTATAAATAACTCGTTTATGAGAGCAGTATCAGCGGTATTGTTATCCATTGCCCGGTATACTCCCAAATTAAAATAACTTTTACCTCGTGTAAACATGTACTTAATGGTTGCACCTTGATATGCTTTAGCACTTACACCTAACGTTGGATTTTCAATTTTTAAAAACCCGTATTCAATACCAGGCATGTTTACAAAAGACACACGGGAATTGTTTGGGGTACTCATTTCATCGTTAATAGTAAAACGAACTTTACACATTTGGTCGCTTGCATTTTGTTGCAGTTGGTTGATGTTTACCTCGAGTGATGCAATGGTTTGAAGGTTACTTGAAATTTTACGTTTTAACTCTTCTACTCTTGCACCGGTTACCAGCGAGTCTCTTAATTGACGTGCATGAACACTATTCTCATATTTGAGTCCGTCTATTCTTTTTTCGAGATTACTTATTTTTTCTTTAAAATTTTCGGTATTAAAAACATTTTGGGTAACATACCCCATTTTATTGGACAAAGAATCAATACCACGGAGTTCTGCATTTGAAATCAAAAACTCGGTATAATACCTATTGGTACTTAAATCTGTTTGGTAAACAACACCATTTTTTGAAGCGATAAAATTAGACAGCAATTCGGTGCTTAGTTGCAACTTAGTTACATAAACCTGTATCGTTTTGTTTGATGGCCTATCTTGCGCTTGAATGCCAAAAGGCAGGAATGTTATAAGCGTTATTACAATCAGTAGGTTAGCAAGCTTCTTCATATTTATATTTTAACGTGCTCAAAGCTAAATAAATTAAGTGTTTTATAAAGAATAAGTTTGCTGAAATAGTTTTAAAACATACTTTTGCACTTGGGTAAGTCGGGTACGACCAGCTCCTGCTGAATCCCCCAGGACAGGAATGTAGCAAGGGTAAGTGGTTGTAGCGGTGCGATACTTTGGCTTGCCCTTTTTTTATTTCCTAAAAGTAAACTTGTAATCTAAGATTTACTCTTCTGTTTGTTAAATAATTAGGCACAGCCCACACACGCCCTTCAATATCTTCAATCCAAATATGTGAAATGGTATTATTAATAGCCAAAAGATTAAACACATCAAGACCAACCCAAGCTGATTTAACATGTTTTTTCCAACCTTTTTTATTTGTTTCATTTTCGTCTATTAATACGCGTAAAAAACCAATATCAACCCTCCGGTAAGAAGGCATACGCTGCGTGTCGGTATAGCGATTTCTATCGGGCGGACCAAAAGGTAAACCCGTACCAAAAACCATAGTTAAATTTACTTTATAGTTTTTATTGTTACGCAGGTAGTCTTGAAAAAACATGCTAAATGTAGCACGTTGATCGGTTGGGCGAGGAATGTAACCGGGGGTTACACGGTTGCCTGCATCATCAAACAAAATAGCACCGGGAATTCGCTCCTGAGTTTTCATGATACTTAAACTCATCCAACTTTCAGCACCCTTTACAAACTCGCCATTAACACGCATGTCAATACCTCCGGCATAACCTTCAGCAATATTATCAGCGTAATAACGTATACGTACATTGTCAATTTCGTATGGAATTAAGTTCTCTAACTTTTTGTAATACGCTTCTGCGAAAAAACGAAACTTGCGATCCCACAATTTAAAATTCATATCCCCACCCAACACATAATGTATCGCTTTTTGTGCTTTTATGTTCGAATTCAGCACACCATCAAACCCACGTAACTCTCGATAAAAGGGTGGTTGATAATAATAACCAAAGGCAGCCTTTAAATTGATATCACGTTTAACTTTACCTTTAATAGAGCCATTTGCCACAGCCCTATTGTGCTTGCGGTTAGGTTCCATGCTAATTTGCACACGTGGACTAAAAACATTTTCGTTATTAAAACTCCACCAGTTTGTGCGCACACCATAGGTTATGTATAAGTTGTAATCTTTATTTAAGGTTTGCGTATTTTGTAAATAGCCACTTAATCTGTAACTATTTAAGTTAATGGTGGTATTTAAATAATTTAACACAACCGGCATACCATTTACTTGAGATGGTTGCGCAAATCCTAAAGAATCTTTGTAATCCCATTCATTAATTTTATCGGTTATACGCTCGCCTTGCGCCTGCATACCCCACTGTATGTTATGGTTATTTATCGTATGATATCCTCTGTGACCAACATTATATACTGTTGCGTTTATACGATTGCGCGCATTATTTAAAAAATATCCTATGCCTTTAGTAGCGCGCGACTTCCCAAAATTATCATTACCAAAATCAGTTTCAACTTCTTCTAAACGATACGCGCCTTCAACAGTAAAAAGTTCATTTTCGTTTGAGTTAAATATACTGCTAATCAGTTTTAATTGTGTATGCCTATTTGGTGTATAGTTAAAAGATAAAGCGCCTGTTGCGGTTTGATACTCCATTAAATCTTGGCCATCAAAAAACATTTTTAACTGTAAAGCTTCCTTAACAGTACCAAAAGTAGTTTCGCGTGTTTGCGGTATAACCAGATATTTATTACGGGCATAACTACCTAACGCGCTTATTGTTAAAGTTGATGTTGGGTGCCAGGTGATTAAAGATTGTACATCACTAAAACTTGGTTTATAATCTGCCTGTACATCCAAGGTTGAAAGTACATATTGATTGGTCCAATAACGGGCACTTAACAAATAGGTAAATCGAAGATTTTTGGTAGCACCTTCTGCGTGTGCTTGTGCACCCATTAAACTTACATTCGCTGATGAAGCAAATTTTTTGGGTGTCTTATATTTAATGTCTAAAACTGATGAAAGTTTATCACCATACCTTGCCTCGAAACCACCTGCAGAAAACCTTATATTTTGCACTAACTCTGTATGAATGAAGCTTAACCCTTCCTGTTGACCACTACGAGGCAAAAAAGGACGATAAATTTCAATGTCGTTTACATAAATTAAATTTTCATCGTAATTACCTCCACGAACATTGTATTGAGAGCTCAACTCATTGTTGGAAGTAACACCTGGTAGCGTTTTTAAAATTTGCTCGAAACTACCTGAAACATTGGGCAGTTGTTTTATTTCTTTAATATCAATGGTAATGGTGCTGGCCTTTTCTCGGTTTTGTTCTTCTGTATATGTAAACGTTTTAAGGTTTAACACGTAACTCATGGTAACATCAAGTAAAAAACGCTCATTGGGTTTAAGCGGACCAACCGTTGTTTTAAATGAAGGGCTTCCAACAAAAGTAAATGCTATCTCATATTCTTTGTTTGATGGGATTTTTACTTGATATGAACCATCTTCACGACTTGTTGTGGTAATATTCGTGCCTACAACAAATACGTTAGCATCGGCAAAACTTCTACCCAAACTATCTTTAACCATTCCGTATACTACTGCTAAATCATTTTGCTGAGCATAAGCAGCAAAAGAAAAGAGTAATATGAGAATTAAAGATAGTGGTTTACGCATTAACTTTGTTTAACGAATTATTACATTAAAGCGTATGTATATTTGTTTGCTTTAACTTTGCTATAGTTTCAGTTGGATTATCAGAACTAAACACAAAGTTACCGGCAACTAAAACACCTGCTCCTGCTTCCATTAACTTTCCTGCATTAGCCTGATTTACGCCTCCATCAATTTCAATCAATGCGGCACTATTCTTTTGTATAATAAGATCTTTTAACTCTGCTGTTTTAGCATAGGTGTTTTCTATAAATTTTTGTCCACCAAAACCGGGATTAACACTCATTAAGCATACCAAATCAATATCAGATATGATATCTTTTAGTAAACTAACAGAAGTATGTGGATTAAGTGCCACACCTGCTTTCATACCCAAGTCTTTGATGGCTGAAATAGTACGATGTAAATGATTACAAGCCTCAATATGAACCGTTAAAATATCTGCTCCTGCTTGTTTGAAATCGTTTAAATACCTATCAGGATCAACAATCATTAAATGCACATCTAATGGTTTGTTAGCATGTTTTTTAAGTGCTTTAACCACAGGAAAACCAAACGAAATATTTGGAACAAACATTCCATCCATAATATCAACATGAAACCAATCTGCTTGGCTTTGGTTAATCATTTCTGTATCACGTTGAATGTTGGCAAAATCAGCCGACAAAACCGAAGGAGCTATAATAACTGACATATGCTGCGAATATAATCAACAAGTTTGGGGATTTACCATTTGATTAGGGCTATTTTTACTCTAATGTGCTAAAATATTATCTATTATAAACGACCAATCTTGATTAGACTCAATTTTGACAGCCTTTACAAATACCGCATTTGCTGCTTCGATATCACGCTGGGTATCGCCTATCATTAGAGCTGCATCAGAATTAAAGCCAAATCTAGCTAATGCTTTTTCTACCATAATACTTCCTGGTTTGCGGCACAAACATTTACTAGAATCGGGATGATGTGGGCAATAATAAATCTCATCAAACGATAGCGTGTGTGCTGATAGAGCCATATTCAACTTTTCATGAATTTTATTTAGAGTCTGATGTGTATATAAACCTTTAGCAATTCCTCCCTGATTCGAAATAACGGCAACTTTAATCTTGGCATTTTTTAGTTTTATTAAGTTGGGAATTACATGTGGTAATAGTTCAAAATCATCAGGATTGGTAACGTATTTGCCCAATTCTTTATTAATTACCCCATCTCTATCTAATAAAATTAACTTAATCATAATACTACGCAAGAAAGTAATAAATTGAATATTTTAATGTTTAATGATATTATTGTCTAAAATTTACACCCCTTGAACACGCGCATAGTTATTATTCCAACATTCAACGAGATTGAGAACATTGACTTAATTACACAAGCAGTTTTTAAATTGTCTATGACATTCGATGTATTGATTGTTGATGATAACTCACCTGACGGAACCGGCAAACGCGTAAAAGAACTTCAAGAAAAATACCCTAACCTCCATTTACTTGAACGTAAAGCAAAAAATGGCCTAGGTACTGCATACATTGACGGATTTAAATGGTGTTTAAAGCGTGGTTACGAATATGTGTTTGAAATGGACGCAGACTTTAGTCATAACCCAACAGATTTAACACGTTTGTACGAGGCTTGTACGCAACACCATGGAATGACTATTGGTAGCCGTTATGTAACTGGAGTAAACGTTGTAAATTGGCCCATGAGTAGGGTTATGCTTTCGTTTTTTGCAAGCAAATACGTAAGATTTATTACTGGCATTGATGTGCATGACACTACAGCAGGATTTGTATGTTACCATAAAAGAGTTTTAGATACCATTGAATTAGATCGAATAAAATTCCGTGGTTATGCATTTCAAATTGAAATGAAATTTACAGCTTGGAAACATGGATTTGAAGTAACTGAAGTACCAATTATTTTTACTGACAGAACCCGAGGTGAATCGAAAATAAGTAAGGGAATTATTAAAGAGGCTGTTTGGGGGGTAATTAGTATGAAAATAAAAAGCTGGTTCAGAAAGTACAAACAAATATCAACTGGCTAAGGCGGCAGTTATTTTAGCAGCTAAATCTTCTGGTTGAAAAGGCTTCATTACAAAACCAACCATACCAGCATTTGCAATTCCATATCCAACTTCATCTTCTGTAGTGGCAGTTATGGCTATAATTTTGGTATTAGGCTTTTGCTTTAAAATCTCTTTGGTGGCTTCAAAACCATCCATAATTGGCATATGTAAATCCATTAGTACAATATCAAAATCGTTAGCTAAAGCAAGATTTAATGCCTCTTCACCATTTTCTGCCACACTAATTTTTACACCCCAATTATTTAAAAACTGTTTAATAACAAAAACATTAATTTGATTATCGTCTGCTACTAACAAATTAGTACCTTTCAGATCAATTATTGCTTGTTCTATTACTTTACTTTTTACTTCCATATTATTTGGGGCTATTCTTTTAAATACTAAGTCAAATGTAAAAGTTGAGCCACTACCTAACTCACTTTTTACAACAAGTTTAGAGTTTTGCATATGTAATAGTTTTTTGCAAATTGCCAACCCTAAACCTGTACCGCCATAATTTCTTGTAGTATTTGTATCTGCTTGAGTAAACACATCAAAAATACTATCAATTTTATCCGCGGGAATACCAATTCCGGTATCATTAACCTTAAATTGTATGATACATGATTCTTGACTATTATTTATAATTTTTGCAATAACTTTAACATAACCATGATGAGTGAACTTTATTGCATTACTTACCAAATTCGACAATATTTGATTGAGGTGCAATGAATCTCCTTTTAACAGATTAGGAATATTCACATCTAATTCAACTAAAAAATTAATTGATTTCTGATTGGCGGTGTTAACATACAAATTACGTATAGTTTGTATGGTATCTTTTACACTGAATTCAACAGACTCCATCACCATTTTACCAGCTTCAATTTTACTTAGGTCAAGTACATCATTAAGTATAGCTAATAGGTTAACTGAGGAGCTTTGAAGAACTTTTATATTTTCCCTTTGATCTTCTCGTGGATTATTTTCGGCAAGTAAATTTGCTAAACCAATCACGGCATTTAGGGGTGTTCTAATTTCATGGCTCATGGTTGATAAAAACTGAGACTTAGCTTGTGCAGCATCTTCAGCCAATTCTTTTGCCCTGTTGGTTTCAATAATTTGATCTTGAAGTTTATTATTTTTTTCTGATATTAAATGTTTTTGTTTACGCAACTGTTTATTTAGCTTTCTAAATTTTATAGTAGTAAATAACATAATAACTGCAACCACAAAAAAGAATGAAATGAGAATAACTAATATTCGCTGACTATTTGTTTTATCATTCAACTCCTTATCCTTTTGTACAATCTCTCTAGCTGATTTTTCAATTTCATATTGCCTTTGTACCTGATCAAGTCTTATGTTTAATTCATCCAGCTTTAAAGTATCTTCCATAGCTACAAAAAACTCGTAATTACGTAGCGCTTTTTTATAGTCGCCAATAAGTTTATAGTAATCGATAGCAATACGGTAATTTTCTTTTAAAATACCTTTTAACCTTTTAGTGCTGGCTATATCCTTTGATTTAGTTAACCACTTTAACGCCAACTCTTTTTTACCCTGTTTAATGTATGTTTCGGCAAGGTTGTTACTGGTATTGGCAACTCCTTCATAATCATTTTGGCTTTCTTTAAATTTTAGTGATTTTAGTAAATACTGTTCGGCTTTAGTTAGCTCATTCATGCCTAAATAAACAATACCTATATTATTGTATGAATCACCTATGTTAATGCTATCTCTTTGAGTTAAATCATACTCAAGTACCTTTGTGAAATATAAAAGTGCCTTTTTGTAATCTTGTTGCTCTTCGTAATTAATACCCAAATTATTATATGCAGTAATAACCCCCTCCTCGAAGTGAGTTTGCTTAGCAAGATTTAGTGCTCTTAAAAAAAAAGATTCAGCCCGTTTAAACTTCTTCTGATACTGATAAATCAACCCTAAATTGGTGCACTGAAATAAAACCCCCTTTTGATCTAATATTTCTTCGAAAATCCTAAGAGATGTAAAATATCCTTCTAATGCAATTTGGTAATTGCCTAAAGACTCTTGTGCTAGTGCCGCCTCTGCAATTGCTTTGGCTGCAATAGATTGATACCCCTTCCCTAATGCAACTTTATAAATATTATTTTGCAAATAAATAACCGTATCATTTTGCTGCAAACGAGCATAATAAAGCCCGCGAACAAAAAGAGATTCAAGGTACATGGAATCATCTTCCATAATCCTTTGTTGGTTCAAAATATCAAATACCTGAATACTTTTTGCTAACGCCTTTTCAGGATATTGAGCGATTAAATGTTGTGATTGAAGGTTTAATAAATATGCCCTTTCAATTGGGGCTTTTGTGTTTTTTAAAACAAACTCCAAACTATCAATTGTTGTAGCTTGAGACAACAATGATATTATATTAAAGATTAAAAAGCAGAAAAGCAGCTTAAAAGGATTTTTCATTTTTAACAGGCTCAAATATAAAACAAAAAGCCCCTTCTAAAGAAGGGGCTTTTCAATTTTAGTTTTTTTATGCTAAAACTACAATCTTATTATCAAGCACTTCAACAACTCCACCACTCACTTCAAACAATTGTGTTTTTCCATCAGTGGTTTTCACTTTAATTGTGCCCTTATCTAAACTCGATACTATGGCAGCGTGACTATTTAATATCTCGAACTGCCCTTTGCTACCTGGCAAAATTACCGAAGTAACATCACCGCTAAACAAAGCTTTATCAGGAGTTAATATATCTAATTGCATATGTTGGTTTTGTTATTGTTTAATTAGCATCAACACTAGGTTGCCACTTATTAAATTCGGTGTAAAATTATTTTACCTCGCTTAACATTTTTTCACCTTTGGCAATTGCATCTTCAATTGTACCAACAAGGTTAAACGCTGCTTCAGGCAAGTGATCTAATTCACCATCCATAATCATATTAAAACCTTTAATAGTATCTTCAATTGGAACCAATACACCTTTTAATCCGGTAAATTGTTCAGCAACGTGGAAAGGCTGAGACAAGAAACGTTGAACACGTCTTGCACGTGATACTGTTAATTTATCTTCTTCGCTTAACTCATCCATACCCAAAATTGCAATAATATCTTGCAATTCTTTGTAGCGCTGTAAAATACCTTTTACGCGTTGAGCACAGTTATAATGTGCATCACCTAAAACCACAGGAGTTAAGATACGTGAAGTAGAATCTAATGGATCTACCGCAGGGTAAATACCTAACTCAGCAATTTTACGACTTAATACTGTTGTAGCATCTAAGTGGGCGAAAGTTGTAGCCGGAGCCGGATCTGTTAAGTCATCCGCAGGAACGTATACAGCCTGAACTGAAGTAATTGAACCACGCTTGGTTGAAGTAATACGCTCTTGCATGGCACCCATTTCTGATGCCAATGTTGGTTGGTAACCTACCGCTGAAGGCATACGACCTAATAAAGCTGATACCTCAGAACCCGCTTGGGTAAAACGGAAAATGTTATCAACGAAAAATAAGATATCACGTCCACCAGATTTTTCATCACCATCACGGAAATACTCAGCGATAGTTAAACCAGATAACGCTACACGAGCACGAGCTCCCGGAGGTTCGTTCATTTGACCGAACACAAAGGTTGCTTTCGACTCTTTTAATTTTGAATAATCAACTTTATCTAAAGGCCATCCGCCTTCTTCCATACCGTGTGTGAAATCGTCACCGTATTTTACGATACCAGACTCAATCATCTCACGTAGCAAATCGTTACCTTCACGAGTACGCTCACCTACACCAGCAAATACAGAGAAACCATCGTAAGCTTTCGCAATGTTATTAATTAACTCTTGAATCAATACGGTTTTACCTACACCCGCACCACCAAACAAACCAATTTTACCACCTTTTGCATATGGCTCAATTAAGTCGATTACTTTGATACCTGTGTAAAGTGGTTCAGCACTGGTTGATAAATCTTCGAAACGAGGAGCATTGCGATGAATAGAGCGACCACCTTCTGTAGGCACACTTTTCATACCATCAATAGGCTCACCTACCACATTAAACAAACGACCACGAATATCATCACCTATAGGCATTGCAATTGGCGCACTGGTAGGAACAACTTCCATACCGCGTACTAAACCATCAGTTGCCTCCATTGCGATGGTTCTGATCATGTTTTCGCCCAAGTGGCGTTGGCACTCTAATACTACTCTAGTTCCATCTGCTTTGGTAATCACCAATGCATCAAGTATCTTAGGTAATTTTTCGCTGTTATCAGGGAATCTAACGTCCACTACCGGACCAATTACCTGAGCTACTACTCCTGATTTTGACATAGTTACGAATATTTAGCTTATTTTTAAGTGCCGCAAAGTTAACTTTTACAACTAAAAATCAAACCAAAATTTAATCATATATTATAGATGATAATGATTTGGCATGAACCAGTTAAGTTATATGCTGATGTTGTTGGAGTTGTGAATAATAGTATCTGTATCAAATTAAAGCAACTATAAATAAAAAATGATTGACTAGATGAATGAAATCGATGTGATAATATATTACAAACACTATTTTCTGTTGACATATTGATATTATTCCTTAAATTCACGTGACAAACAATATTTAAACCTTAATGATTAGCCTAACCAAACTAAAACAATTAAACTTCACCCCAAAATTTATATACATATTCTCTCTGCTGGCATTAATGCTGTTCTCGAATATATCTCATGCATCTCACTTAGTGGGAGGAGCTATAGAGTATGAGTGTATAGGGCCACGAACTTGGAAAATGCGCTTAACCATTTACAGGGATTGCACAGGTGTTACTTTGTGTGGTAGTATGGCATGCACACAAACTTTGACAGCCCGCCCTAATACTACGCTAAATCCTAACGGATGTTCAGCAACTCCAAGTGGGGTTAACATCTCAATGAATTTAATTAAAGTTGAAGACGTTGACAAAGGTAATGTTGAAATATGTGGAAGCGCTGCTAAAAATGGCTGTAATAACCTTGGACAAGTAACACCCGGTTTGATTACTCCTTCAGTAGAAAAATATGTTTTTGAGGGAACTTTAAATTTAAACCTGCCATCACTCAATAATACCAACTGTAATTATTGGGATGTTTATTGGACATTTTGCTGTCGTAATGCAGGTATTTGGAACCTGGCCGGCTCATCTGGTCAAGACTTTAGAATTGGCGCTACTTTAGATATTTTTAAAAGTACAACAAGTGCTTCAAACAACAGTTCGCCAATACTAAGAAATGAACCCATTGTGAAACTTTGCTCGGGACAAGAATACGTTTTGAACATGGATGCTGTTGACCCTGACGGAGATCTTTTAACCTATGAAATTGCGCCTTCAAATCAGTCTGGAGGAAACCCGGTAAATTATCAAACACCTGGCAATGCGCGTTACCCATTTCCTCTAGATACCACAAAATCTCCGCACGCTGATTATCCGCTTAATAACGGCCCTTATGTTGTAATTGATTCTATGACAGGGGACATTCGCTTCAGGCCATTGAACAACACAACAGGTTTTATATACGGCAACCTTAACTTGATTGTAAAACAATGGTATTACAACAATGGTGGTAATAGAATACTTTTAGGCATAACCCAAAGCGATATTCAGTTGTACACTTTCAACTGCCAAAACAATAATTTACCGCAGCTGGTTACCACTCCATCAAATCAAAACAACAAACCAATTACAAACTATAATGTATATGCAGGAGATTCTATTGGTTTTATTGTTACAGCAAAAGATATTGATGCTTACCCGGTAACACAGAAACATGATACAACCTATATAAGCTGGGGCGAATCTATTATAAGAGCAAATAAAATAACAATTAAACCAACCTATACTGTTGACTCTATTCATCTGCGACCTGTTGAAGATTCATGGTTATTTAGCTGGAAAACAGAAGACCGCGATACCAGTGATAAACCATACTATTTCAAGGTTTCGGCCCGCGATCATTTTTGTCCGGAGGTAGGGCGTACTAATTTGGCTTTTAATGTTAATGTATTGCCAAACAATGCCCCTTACATAAACTCGTTTAGCCCAATGGAAGGCAGAAAAGGTGACACCATTACCATTACAGGAAATTATTTTTCGAATACTACAGCTGTAAGCTTTGGCCAAGTAAACGCCAAAAGTTACGTTGTAATATCACCTCAAATTATTAGAGCTGTTGTTGATTCAGGAGCTTCCGGTTTAATTGTAGTATCCACTCCAAAAGGCATTGCATCAGCCAACGGATTTATATACCTCCAACCACAAATACCAATACCGGTAATTACATCTTTCACCCCACAAACAGGAAGCAACGGAACATTAATCACCATTAATGGTAGCAATTTAAATGGCACAAGTGCGGTGTTATTTGGTGGGGTAAATGCCAAAACCTTTAATGTGGTTTCATCATCAGTAATAACTGCTACAGTTGATAGTGGCGCTACAGGTAATGTTAGTGTGATTACTCCTAACGGTACGGCATTGTTAAGTGGATTTACTTACTTCAACAACACCGGTGTTGCAGAATATTTAACCCAATCTTATTCTATTTTCCCTAATCCGGTTAGCTCCGAAATGATTATTGAATCTGATAAAACATTAAACAACTCTAGTTTTGAGTTGATGGATTTAAACGGAAAAGTTTTGATGAGTGCAACATGCAATACACCAACCAACAGGTTAAGCATTGATGTAAAAACGTTAAGTCCGGCTTTATATTTACTGCGTATTACTTCGCAAGAACAAACGAGTACGGTGAAAGTTATTAAGCAGTAACACACAAACTCGAATAAACGCAAACAGGCCACCCAAGGGTGGCCTGTTTTGTAATATAACCTATATTAATTAAGCGTTATTTTCTGCACTTGGTGCTGCGCCTTCTGATTTGTTTTCAGGACGAGGAGGACGAGGTAATAAAACTTTATGTGATAATTTAACCTTACCGGTTTTCTTATCAATTTCTATCAACTTTACTTTTATTTCTTCGCCTACTTGTAACACACCTTCCATACTTGGTAAACGATTCCAACTTACTTCACTAATGTGTAATAAACCATCTTTACCAGGTAAATATTCAACAAAAGCACCGAAATCAACGATAGTTTTAACTTTACCAACGTATTCTTCGCCTACCACAGGAACTGCAGTAATACCTTTAATGATGTCAACTGCTCTACGCATGCTATCGCCATTGGTAGCCGCTACTTCAACAACACCAGTATTACCTACTTCAGTAATAGAAATAGTAGCACCAGTATCTTTTTGTATACCTTGAATTACCTTACCACCTGGACCAATTACCGCACCAATAAAATCTTTATCGATAATAATGGTTTCGATACGTGGAGCATGAGGTTTGTAATCTTCATTAGGTTTGCTGATGGTTTTATTCATCTCGTTCATGATGTGCAAACGGCCTGCGTTAGCTTGTTTTAAAGCTTCTTCAACCATTTCCCACTTCAAACCGTTAATCTTTATATCCATTTGGCAAGCAGTAATACCTTTGGCAGTACCCACTACTTTAAAGTCCATATCGCCTAAGTGGTCTTCATCACCCAAGATATCAGTTAAAATGGCGTATTTACCAGTAGTTTCATCGCTAATTAAACCCATAGCCACACCACTAACAGCTCCGCTAATTTTAATACCTGCATCCATTAAAGCTAATGAACCGGCACAAACTGTGGCCATTGATGATGAACCATTAGATTCTAAAATATCACTTACAATACGAATGGTATAAGGACTTTCGGTTAAAGGTGGTAAAATGCGTTTTAAACCACGCAATGCCAGGTTACCATGACCAATCTCTCTACGTCCCGGGCCACGGTTAGGTTTTACCTCACCGGTTGAAAACGAAGGGAAGTTATAATGCAACAAAAACTTAGCATAACCAGCATTCATTGGTGCATCTAATAATTGCTCATCTAATTTAGTACCTAAAGTTACTGTAGTTAACGATTGTGTTTCGCCACGTGTAAAAACAGCACTACCGTGTGCAGCAGGCAAATAACTTACCTCACTCCAAATAGGGCGAACTTCATCTAACTTACGGCCATCTAAACGCGTTTTATCGTTTAAAATCATGGCACGAACAGCATCATACTCTACATCGTGAAAGTATTTGTTCAATAAAAATTTATCGTGAGCCGTTTCGCTTCCTTCCGGATAAAACTGGCTGATGTATTCTTTACGGACAGCTTTAAATGCTTCACTGCGCTCGTTTTTACCCAACGCTCCTTTGGCAATAGCCATAATTTTATCGTAAGCAAACTCGCGGATATGTGCAGCCAAATTATCATCGCTACGCTCGTGGTTGTATGCACGTGCTGGTTTTCTACCACCTAGCATTTCGCATAAATCCCACTGCGCTTTACATTGAAGCTTAATGGCTTCGTGTGCAATTTTTAAAGCAGCTAACATGTCTATTTCACTTACCTCGCTGCACTCACCTTCCACCATGTTTAAATCGTGTTCGGTACCGGCTACTATTAAGTCCATATCAGCGCTAGCCAACTGGTCGATGTAAGGGTTTAACACAAACTCACCATTTATACGTGCTATGCGTACTTCAGAAATTGGACCATTAAATGGAATATCACTTACCATTAAAGCAGCCGAAGCAGCTAAACCTACTAAACAATCTGGGTTTAAGTTTTTGTCTGATGAAATTAATTGTAACATTACCTGCGTATCGGCATGGTAATTTTCAGGAAAAAGCGGACGTAATGCACGGTCAACAATACGGCTAACCAATACTTCGTAATCACTTAATTTTGCTTCGCGCTTGTGGAAACTACCCGGAATGCGGCCTACGGCAGCAAATTTCTCTTGGTAATCTACCGTTAGTGGCATAAAATCCACGTCTTCTTTAGCTTCACGTGCTGATACTGCTGTTGCAAGAATCATCGTATCGCCCATTTTTACTACCACAGCACCGTCAGCCTGACGTGCTAAGCGGCCTGTTTCGATTGAAATGGTTTTACCACCTATTTCAAGCGTTTTTGTTGTTGCTTTACTCATTTTTCTAATTGTTTACAGGGCCTATTCCCTGCAAGGTTTATATTGTTTAAGTTTCTTTTTAGCTCTGTGTAAACCTACACTCAGGCTTACTTTTTTCATTTTATTAAAGCTACAATAAAACACAAAAGCAGAGGCTTTTGTTGGCCCCTGCTTTTATGAAATTTACGATATAGAAACCGACAAGGATGCCGGAAGGTTTATCGCTAATCCAAAATAACTGAACATTATTTACGGATTTCTAATTCTTTAATAATCGCCCTGTAACGGAAGATATCATTTTTAACAAGATAGTCTAATAGAGCGCGTCTTTTACCTACCAATTTCACAAGGCTTAACTCAGCAGAATAATCTTTTTTATTTTGCTTTAAGTGACCCGTAATGTGATTAATACGGTGAGTAAATAATGCGATCTGACTCTCAGCTGAACCTGTGTCTGTTTTAGACTTGGCTTTACCGTACTTTTCGAAGATTGATTGCTTCGTGTCTGTGGTCAAATACATAATTTATAGTTTTATTGTTTAATAAAATGAGCCGCAAAGCTATGCAATTTATTGAAACTAGCAAATATTCTAACTTAAACACAAAAAGCAGCGCAATTTGTGTTGCACTGCTTTTTGAAAACTGAAAATAAGTATTAGGCTAATTCCGGCTTAACCAATGGTTTATTGGCCAACAACGAAAGTAATTGCCCCAATTGATTTCTTAAGTTGGTACGGTTTACAATCATATCAACGAAACCATGCTCCAATAAAAACTCTGAACTTTGGAAACCTTTAGGCAAATCTTTACCAATAGTTTCGCGGATAACACGCGGACCGGCAAATCCAATTAATGCTTCCGGTTCAGCAATATTAAAATCGCCCAACATTGCAAAAGATGCCGTTACACCACCTGTTGTAGGATCGGTTAATAAACTGATGTAAGGAATACCATCTTGCGCCAACAATGCTAACTTAGCTGATGTTTTAGCCATTTGCATTAAACTAAAAGCAGCTTCCATCATACGAGCACCACCCGATTTTGAAATGACCATTACCGGGATTTTGTTTTCGCGACCATAATCAATGGCACGTGCAATTTTTTCACCCATCACACTACCCATACTTCCACCAATAAAGTTAAAGTCCATACAGGCAATAACAATAGGAAAACCTTGAATAGCACCAGTGCCAACTCGCATGGCATCTGTCATGCCACTTTTCTTTTGGCTATCGGCCAAACGCGATTTATAATCTTTGGTATCTTTAAATTCCAAAGGGTCGGTTGGATGAATATTGGCAAACAACTCAGTGTATTTGCTGTCATCAAACAACAGTTCAAAATATTCTTTCGAACCGATTTTATCGTGGTAATTACAGCCGGGACAAACAAACTGATTGGCCTCATGCTCGGCTGTGGTAATGGCTTTTTTACATCTTGGGCACTTGTGCCACAACCCATCAGGTACCGCTTTTTTATCTTCGGTTGAGGTTGTAATGCCTTCTTTTACACGTTTAAACCAACTCATTTTTATTTAGTATTTGAGATTTTCACCTCTGTGTTAAAAACAAAATTGGTTGATTGAGCGAAAAACATCACCCAACCAACCAATAACTTATTAACTTAATTAAGCTAAAGTAATAGATTTATCAAGGTATACATCTTGAATTGCGTTTAATAACGCAACACCTTCGTTAACCGGTTTTTGGAACGCTTTACGACCTGAAATTAAACCTTGGCCTCCGGCACGTTTGTTAATTACTGCTGTAGTAACTGCCTCAGCTAAATCGCTAGCTCCTTTACTTTCTCCACCCGAATTAATCAAACCTTGGCGACCCATGTAGCAATTTGCGACTTGGTAACGTGCCAAATCAATTGGGTTGTTGGATGAAAGTTCGGTATATACTTTATTGTGTGTTTTACCGAAGTTTAATGCAGTATAACCACCGTTAACTGTTGGTAATTTTTGTTTGATAATGTCTGCTTGGATTGTTACACCTAAGTGATTGGCTTGACCTGTTAAATCGGCAGCAGTGTGGTAATCAACACCGTCTTTTTTAAATGAATTATTACGTAAGTAGCACCATAAAATGGTAGCCATACCTAACTCATGCGCACGCTCAAAAGCAGCGGCAACTTCTTGTATTTGGCGTGCACTCTCATCGCTGCCAAAATAAATAGTAGCACCAACAGCTACAGCACCTAAGTTCCATGCTTCCTCTACAGAACCAAACATAATCTGGTCGAATTTATTAGGGTAGCTTAAAAATTCGTTGTGGTTAATTTTAACAATAAAAGGGATTTTATGAGCGTATTTACGTGAGCAAGAAGCCAAAACACCATATGTTGAAGCAACAGCATTACAACCGCCTTCAATAGCTAATTCTACAATATTTTGAGGGTCGAAATAACGAGGATTTGGTGCAAATGAAGCTCCACCGCTATGCTCAATACCTTGATCGACAGGTAAAATTGAAACGTATCCGGTATTTGCTAAACGGCCGGTGCTGTAAATTTGTTGTAAGCTACGTAATACTTGAGGGTTACGGTTACTTTGTCCGAAAATATCGTTTACAAAAGTTGGGCTTGGAGCGTGAATATGCTCTTTGCTAATTGTTTTACACTCGTGCTTTAGTAAGCTGTCGGCATTTGCGCCTAATAATTCAACTATGTTGCTCATGTTACTTGATGTATTATGTTTGCAAACATAAACTTTTTTTACAAACTCAAGGTATGATTAAGGTAAAGTTGGTTGAAACACCCGAAGAGCTAAATGAAGCACATAAAATTCGTAAAGAAGTATTTGTAATAGAGCAAAATTGCCCTGAAGATATTGAATGGGAATTTGAGGAAGAAAGCTACCATTATGTTGCCCTGATTAACAATAAGATAGTGGGTACTGCACGCTGGCGTGCAACAGAAAAAGGTTATAAACTGGAGCGCTTTGCTGTTACCAAATCATATAGAAACCAACAAGTTGGAGCTGCATTATTAAAGCGGATTGTTGCTGATGTGCCTCAAGACGAAAAACCTGTTTATTTACATGCACAATTGGCTGCCAAAAATTTCTACCTACGCCACAATCTTTTACCTAAAGGCGAACACTTTTGGGAAGGTGGTATTGAACATGTGAAGATGTATGTGAGGTAAATTTACTGTATCGTATACCTCAAGCTAAATCCACCACTTGTAATAATGGTTGGGAATTGGTTTGATGTTGCCGGATTGGTTTGTCTTCTATCGTAGAAAATACGTAGCATCAACTTCTCGTTAATCATGTACTCTATGGTTGGACGGATAGATATAACGGTTTGACCCAATACCGGATCATTGCTTGGCCTATCTAAGTTACGTACTTTGGTAACTTGCTCACGGATACTAAAATCAAACCTGAAGTTTACATCATTTTTCAACACCAAAGTTCGTCCACCGCGTAAAAACGGAATACGTAATTTTTGTGTACGATAACCCGTACCAAATACAAACTCATTTCCTTTTTGCTCACTTAATTGTCCGTTGGTTAATGCGAAATTTAAGGAACGATCTCGTTTATACTCAAATCTTGCTGTTAAATTATTTACCAAGGTAACGTCTATACCAATAAATGGTCCCCAGCGCTCTACAATGCTTATACTACGTATTTGGTATTGTGGGCTGTAATCACCATTTAAATTTGTTGATGCTGTATCCGTGATGGTTTGAAATGATGCAACTGAATAAGTTGAAGAATATGCATGGTTGATGGTAACGTTGCTTGCGTATTCTTTAATTTTTTCGATACGGGTTAAACCGGTGTAAGTTACACGCCAGTTTGGAACCGGAATTTGCGGGAATGCCGATAAAGAGGCAGAACTTGCATTATTACCTGAATAAGCAGCTAAAAACGCTGGAATCAGCACCTCTTGTGCATTACGACTATAACCAATAGGGAAACCATTACTGTCAACTCCTAATCCCGGACGTTCAGTATTTTGCGATAATCGCTCTGCTATTGTTTTACGATTTTCCTGAAACTGATTAAACACTTCTGATGTTCCATCCGACAGTTCTTTAGAAAATGTTGTGGCAAAAATATTATAGGTTAATGAATAAGTGCCTGACTCAATCAAAGGACCAACATCACGGTGTGTATCCAATACAGAATCGAACCTAAATAACGATTGTTGTGCACGAGAATATTGTTTTGATACGTTTAACTCGACTCTAAAATCCTGAATAGGCTCAAGGGTTGCACGACCCGTTATATTCTCACGATAGTCGGTAGTATAGTAACTACTTACTCGCGTATCTTTTGTTAACCACCCTTTTTGACTTGCCTGAAAACGGTATTCGGGATCTTGCATGGCCAATAAGAAATCAAAACCAGGTGCACCTCCATCAAAATTTTGACCTACATATTGTGGCTTGGAGTTGAAACCTGGTAACACCATACCGTTGTTGATGGTGTGCTGATACGTTACATTTTTAGTACTGGTTAATAAACGTAAAGCAAATTTCATTGCCGGATTTAACTTTGGTGCAGGCTTTTCTTCTTCCTCTTCCTCCTGTTTTATTTCTTTTCCGTTTTTATCTTTTTTCTTGGTGAGTTTTTTCTTAGGTTTAGATTTTTTAGGCGTGGTTGGAGCTTTGGATCCACTCGGATTATTAAGCTCGCGCAAAATGGCAAACTTATTATACAACATAATTAAGTTTAGGTTTGCGTTCCATGTTTGCACACGTGAGTTTTGAATGGTATTACCTAAACTATCGGCAGCTGGTGGTGCTTGTTTCCACTGAAAATTAGCAGTATAATTATACGTTAAATTTGTCCAACTTAACAACTGAATTTTATTAATAGGAATGGCATAATTCAAACGCATTACTTGGTCGAACTGAGTTAAACGTCCGCCATTCCAGAAATTATTCCACATACTATCCTGTTTTTGTGGAGTGCTTTCATCTATTCTTCCAATTGGCTCGTCTATACGTGCCATTGCGGTTGAGTTGTAATCTAACTTTAAGCCCTTTGTAAGATCGTATCTAAAATCATAATACCTATTCGTGGTAAATAACTTATCGAACAAGGTAGGAATAAGTGTATTAGGATTGTCGTTGTTACGGTTAATAGTTACGCCATATCTTCGATCTGCTTCCATACGAGCTCCCCAAGAAGCCGGTTTGAAATTGATATTGAAATCCTTAACCAATTGCAGCTGTTTCGATTTGATTTTATTTTTAAACGGCTCCCATGGTTTTGGCGCGAAACTGTATGTATAGCCTACCATACCGCGGTAGTTCTCAAGTATATAATATTCTATGGTTTGATTCCGTCTATACGTTTCGGTATAGGCATATGTGAATGTAAAATTTTCTATGTCGTAAAAATGCTGTTTACCTGTGCCCATTCTATTTTTACGAATATTTGTAAAGTTTAAACTTCTGCGTGTAGTGTAGTCATCGGCAGCGCGACTTATCCTATCAACATAAGCAGGATTGGTGCTCTCCTCAATTTCTTTCTGTAATTTCACATCTGGATTTAATGGATTGTAAAATGGACGAATTGTGGTATTGCCATATGACAAGAACATTGGAATAGATAAACCGAAGTTTTTAGGGAAAAACTTACCTAACTCAAAATTACTTTGTAAGTCGTAATTATATTGATCATTTAAACTACGTTCGTTTAACTTTTTATCTATCCCTCCCCAACCAACAGTGGAAACACTTCCTGTAAATTGTAAGTTTCCAAAATCCGCTAACTTAGCCAATACCCTACCTGTTGCAGCCCAACCACCTTGATTGCTAAACTCCGTCATTCGCAATTCGTTAAACCACACTTCGGCACATTTAGGTAAAGCATCATCGTTGTTTATACCCGGTTTTGCTTTGGGATTGCGTATACCAACCATTACCACACGCGCCTGACTTAAATCCGGTAAACCTATAACACGATAAATGCCATTACCGCCTTGGCGCTCATATATAGCTGTAAAAGGATAGTTAGCATTGGTACGTGCAATTTTTGTATTGATTAACTCCTCTAATGTAATGGTCATTTCGTTAGCGCTAGGCCAAATATCACTTGGATTACCGGTTGGAGGAACTGTAACTTTTAGAGGCATTTCAAATTCGTAATAGTTATTGGTCAAGTCTGTACCTATACGAATAAATGCATGTACATCATCATCCTTTAGTGCATCGTTTACACCCTCAGCATGTATAAACATGCGCAGTTTCCCATAACGTCTTAAATCTGTACTTATGTTTTTAAATGCACCACGTGCATCACCATCTCGTAAATCGCACACCAATAATGATAAAGATTGCTCATTTTGCTGAACTGCTTGAGGAGAGCTGAAATCTATTTCACGCTGTATACCTGGAGGCGTAACATATTTTATTGGCGAACGAGCACCATTTTCTTCAAGGTTAACGGTTGATACTACAAACTGTGTTCTGTCTATATTATCGTTAGGTATATTTTCTTTACCTGCCTCTAAATTTCCTAAGTACTTACGCCAATCTGCACGCACCAATTGCAAATAGGCAAACCTTAAAATCATATCATCATTAAACCCACGCATAAACATACGCATAAAACGTATCGATTTAAAATCATAAATCTGACCTACTTTTTTCTCGTATTCGCGCACTGGAATTTTTAATTGATACCAGGTAATTAAACGTGTACTACCATTTTTAAGTGTTGCTAATCTCCTTACACTATCGGTTACATAATTTTGGCCAACAGCTAAACGATTTTTGTTGATGTCAACTTTGTACTGATAATATTCTTCAATATCATTTAAAGTAAAATCGCGGTTAATATCTTCGTTATCTGGCGTATTGGTGGCGGTCACAGGATAGGCTTCTGGCGATTGTTCTATGGTTGGCGAATTACCTTGATGACGGTTAAAACGTTTATAACGATCGAGAATAGTTGTTTGAGAATTATCGTAAGGTGTACTTAAATAGTAACTATAGTTATCATTTGATGGATCGTTTAATGCATTTTGATAAGCAACGCTAGTTGTACCATAGCGTTGTGCAACTTTTTGAAGATATGCTGTATCAAACCAAGCACGTTCTCCTTCATCATTAAAACCATCCAAACCCACATCTTGTTGTTGCCTGATTGCAGGGTCGGCATCAAAGGCAAAATTAATTACCGGCTTGCGAGGTACACGTCCCCAAATGGTGCTATCCATATACAAGTTATCCGCTTCTGTTCGTGGTAAACCATTTTCGGCCGATCTGCGGTTATCTCTTAAAATATCCTCTGATATGTTACCTAAATTTAAGTAAAATGATCCTTGATTTGAAGCATCATTTTTACAAGCGTAAGGATCCATCATCCATACTTCAATGTAATCAATGTTGGTGGCTTCAAAATCATTTTGATCTATTTTACGCATCATTCCACCCCACTTAGTTGAAGGGTTAGCCATGGTACCATCCTCATTTAACTCATCAACATTGTAATTATAAGGACCTCTCTCTTTAGGATAAAAGGCCAAATCTAAGGTAGATACATTAGTTGGCAAGCCTGGCTGTTGTTGGCGGTCAGGGAAAATTTCTTTTAAATCTACTTCACGTACACAATCGTTACTTAACTGTTCATCATCATCTTGTATGTGTTGCGGAGTAAAATTATCCTCGCGATAAAAAGTAGTTGCAATGTTGTACCAAGCAAAGTTGGCACGCTTAAAACCATACTCTAAATTATTTAATATATTTCCTTCAGGAAACAAATCGGGTTGGCCTTGCGGGGTTGAAGCCAAGGTCCAGTTTAATGCAGGCGAACGCAAGTCAAACGGAGTCTCACTACCTTCAAAATCATCTAAATAAGCTGTACCCGATTGAGCCAATGCACCCTGTACACCAGGAATTAATTTAGCAAACTCACCACTAACGGTTATGGTTGATATTTCTTTGGTTTCAATAAACGGAAGTTTATCAACCAACTTGGTTAAAAATCTTGAATCGCGTTTGTAAGAACCATCTAAACCAATAATCATGTTCGAAATGGGTTCTTCGCCAATATTAACTTTAGGTGTTAAAGGCCTTTCGTTAAGGTATAAAAACGTACCACCAAACAATAAATCTTGGCTGTGTTTGTAGTCAAACCGGCTACCTAATAGTGTCTTTTGTTGCACACTAAATAACGAATTACTTTCGGATGAAACTTTTATAGAAGCACCTGAATTAAGTAAACTGGTATTCAATATTTTTACACGACCTAAGTTGTAATCAACCACAAAATCGGTGTTTTCTGTTAGCGGAGCCCCATTGGCCGTAACTTTTACCGAGCCACGGGGAATGTTAGTGCTGTTTAGCGAAATTTCGTTGCTTGATGATCCCTGATAAGTACCACGTAAAAAGAATTTATTGTATTGCGGTAGCTGCATGGCTGCAAATCGGGTTGAATCGTACAACTCATAAAAAGAATAATATCTAGCGCGATCTTTATTGTTTACAAACTTTGAAGTAAGGTGCGCACCAAATGGTTCAACCATGGGGAAAATAACACGACCTTGCATAGAGTTGATAGTTACACCATCTATGTAGTCGAAAATACCATCGGGTGCCCGTTCTTGTTGTGTGTTTAAATTATCAAGGTTTAAAACTGTAATTAATGGAACACCTGTTAATAAAGGCTCATTTTGTTGTGGTATATAATTTAAATCAGCCCCTGAAGGGTCATCGGCATATACTACATTCAATTTAAAATCTTTGGGTTGAATATTAAATGTACCTAATGCATAAATATTCTTCATCATTAAATCCCACATCGGCAAATCAGGTCGTTGCGAAGGACCTTTAAGCATTTTTGTATAAAGTACATTAGGCACATCTGGATTTGGAGGTAAATCAGTTGTAAACTCCCCTACTTTAAAATACCTACCATCCAATGTATATTCAAAAGCCACGCATAAAACTTCGTCATTATTTAAAGCACTGTTCAGAGAAATGTAACCTAAACGGGAATTGATATTATACTCACTTGGGCTTAATAATCGCGCATAGTTAATCATTTGGTATTGCGATATAGCCTGCAGATTGGTTATGTTTTGGTGACGTGCCAATTGATTTTGAATTTGGAACGATTGACGCAACAAAGCAGTATCTGGATTTAATCCTTGCCCACTTAAATAACCATACAAACTATTGGCACTGTTACCCGGCAGTGTATCATTTGGATTTGGATTAAGTTCCCAGTACTTGTTATCACGTTTACCTGCTTCTCCTAAATCACTAAAGCCAACAACATCGCGGGCATTGTCAAAAACGCCTGTACGATTAGTAACCCAAACCTCAACACGGTTAATAACAACAGGAGATGAAATAATAGGTAAATTACTCAACCAAGCATCGTAATTATCTCTAAAATATTGAGCTAAAAAGTAATGCTTATTCATGTCGTAATTATCGGCCTGAATATCGAAACGCGTAGTTTGAACACCTCCTTGCAACTCGGTTTCTGTGGTTTTTCCACGTTGTTGTGTTACAATAGAAGTTACAGTTAACTTACCAAACTGCATGGTGGCTTTTACTCCAAATAAACTTTGGCTACCTTGTATTAATGCCGAGTTTAATGGAAGGGTAACATTACCCAACTCAATTTTTTTAATGATGTCATCGTCTTTCCCTGAATAATCCAATTTCATTTGATTTTCAAAATCAAAAGTGGCTTCAGTGTCATAATTCATGTTTACTTTCATTTTATCGCCTACACTACCCGAAACATTGAGTTGTATCTTTTGACGAAAATCGAATTGACCTGTTCTTTGTTGACGTAGCGCAATAGCAGGATTACGAACCGTATTAAAATTACCTTGAAAAATAAGTTCAGCAGTTCCACGAGGCCTGATATCAATGATACCACTCCCAAATATTTTATCGAAAATTTTAGGCCCAACCTTTAATGGAGGAATTAACCCACCACCTTTTACAAAGTTTTGTGCTTGTGCACGTTGCTTAAAATATTGAGCATTTTGACGATCATTTTCTCGTTTAAGTTGCTCTTTAACAGGAACTGTTGCGCCCAAACGATACTGTTGTCCGCCAACTGTTGATTTATAATTATATTGGTTTGAATTAGGATCTAACTCGTAACGATTTTTAATGTTTGATGGTTCTCCCAAATCAAACGGATGTGTTTTTTGATTTAACTCGTAAGGTTTCCTGTCTTGAATTGGGTAAGGCAGTTTTTTCCTTGTAGTATCCGAACCTCCTGAGCTATCAGGTGGGGCAAAATTAAATGTACTAAACCCAATTATTTTGTCTGAGTCAAACTCATACCATAGGAAAAAATCGGGCGTAACTCCCCACACCATGCTTGAAAGCAAGGTGAAAACAGAGAAGAGCGATATGTGTTTTATTTTAGAGAGAGTAAACAAAGTAGATTTTCGCCATCAAATAACTTTTAAGGTGTTTTTTACTAATTCTTCAACTGAATAATTTGGATTTTGTTGCTTTACTTTTTGTAGCCCTTTTTCGGCTTCAGCACGCGCAAATCCTAACATAATTAACGCAGCAAGTGCCTCTTCGGTTGCTTTATTAGCAGTTGTAAATGCTGTTAATTGCTCTCCGGAGAATCCTTCTGTTTTCTGTACTTTATCTTGTAAATCAATCACAATACGCTGGGCTGTTTTAGGACCAATTCCTTTCACGGATTTTAATAACGCCCAATTACCCGAAGTTATTGCTTGCTTTACTTCACTTGGTTTCATAGATGATAAAATCATACGCGCTGTATTTGCGCCAACTCCGTTTACCGAAATAAGCAACAAAAACAATTGACGCTCGTCTTCTTCCGCAAAACCATAAAGTGTATGGCTATCTTCTTTAACCACCAAGTGTGTTAACACACGGGCCGCATCTTTAGATGCCAGTTGATCATAAGTGTTTAATGATATGTTTATAGCATACCCTATTCCACCACAATCAACTACAACCTGGGCTGGCGATTTTACAACTAATTTTCCTTCAACAAATGCAATCACGTTGGTTATCCTTTTTGTTAAGTTTTTTCAGAACAAGGGCTGCTAAAATAGTAAATGTTTTTAATTTTGAAACTTACTGCCGAAAACATTTTAACTTTACCTTTCTTATGGCTAATTATAAAAACCGAATTATTTTTCTTTTTGTAGGCATTGTATCATTACTTTTAGTGATTGAAACACATGCTCAACAGCCAATTAACGGTACTTACAAGGAATATTACCCAAGCGGGAAAGTAAAAGTAAAAGGTAAATATACAAGTGGGAACAAAACTGGTAATTGGTATTACTTTTCTGAGAAAAAAATTCTTGAGAAAAGGGAATACTACAAAAAAGGCAATTTGAAACGTACTTATTCCTACAACGAAAAAGGGCAATTAGCTGTAATAGAAGACGATAAAGGCAATACGATTACCAAACCCGCCTGCGGTTGCCAGTAACAATAAAAAAGTAACATATTTGCGCCATGCAGGTAGTAAAATTTACTTTTAATGAGTTTTCTGAAAACACTTATTTACTTTTTGACGAAACAAAACAATGCGCCATTATTGACCCTGGTTGCCATAAGGCAAGCGAACAAAATGAACTGGTAAGTTTCATCACCCAAAATAACTTAACACCAACATTATTGGTAAATACACATTGCCACATTGATCACGTATTAGGCAATGCGTTTATCGCAAAAAAATACAATCTACCATTACACCTTCATCAAAATGAACTAGAAACCTATAAAGATACCGGGCGTTGGGCCAAAATGTTTGGTATGGTTGTGGAGGAAATACCCGAGCCTCAGATATACATCAATGAAGGTCAAACTCTAAACTTTGGAAACACATCACTACAAATTTTACATACACCGGGACACTCAATAGCGAGTTTAAGTTTTTACGAACCTATTAGTAAACAGCTTATTTCAGGTGATGTACTATTTTATATGAGCATTGGAAGAACAGATTTACCTGGCGGAAATTTTGACACCTTAATTTCTTCTATCAAAACAAAACTTTTTTTATTACCTGATGAAACAATGGTACATAGTGGACATGGACCAACAACATCCATTGGTTTTGAAAAAGTTAATAACCCTTTTTTAAGCCCCAATATTAAATGATAAACAATGTAATAAACTGCTATATAAACTACAAATTGTGCAATTGGATGCTCTGGAGATTAAACCCTACAAAACCTCATCTAACAATTATTTGATTAATTAAACACTTCATTAAAATGAATTCGGATTAAACTAAATGTACATTTTATGGTTATTACTTACCAGTACAAGCAAATGAACAGGTTATTTTATATTATTGTGTTTGTAAGATGTGAATTGCATTAAGTTTGATTAACACTATTTTAGAGTTTTTAAATACCCCAACTTTGAAAAAATATTTACTTGCATTAGTTATATTACTGACAGTTTTAAACAACATTTTTGCGCAAAATATGCGCATTATTAAAGGTAACATTAAAGATAAAAGAACGGCAGAGAGCCTTATTGGAGCATCAGTTATGATTCAAGGCACCGGAACAGGAACTGCAACCGATTTTGATGGAAACTTTACCTTAAAAACGGATAAGCCATTGCCACTGGTATTGGTTATAAACTATATGGGGTATATCAAACTCGATTACACCGTTACATCAATAGAAAAACCACTTGCTATAAAGTTAGAGCAGAATGTAACCGAACTAAAAGAGGCAGAAATCCGAGACAGCCGCATTACCGAAAAACAAAAACAAAACCCTATTACGGTAGAAACCATGGATGCCACCGCCATTAAACAAACCCC
>JBFYQC010000018.1:0-7347 GCA_041302975.1 Bacteroidota bacterium | reverse complement strand
CAATAAAATATAAATGGTAAGTCCTTTGCTTAACCAGGCGTAATAACCCAATGCTGCAATAAAAATCCAACGTATTGCATGCAATAGCTCAGTTGGTAAAGTTACTACTTCAAGCCAATTAATAACGTGTAAACCGCTATCAATAAAAAACAAAGCCAATAGGGCAAAAAGTATTTTGCGTTTATCCATGGTTTCAAACCTAACCAAAAACACCTCATAAAAAAAGCTACCGAAGTAGCTTTATATTATTTTGCTTGGGTTGAATCGGTAAATCGTTTTTTAAAATCTAACGAGAGTGAGTTTACACAATAACGCAATCCGGTTTTATCTTGTGGACCATCATTAAACACATGCCCTAAATGGCCGCCACATTTGGCGCATAAAATTTCCATACGCATCATGCCATGTGATTTATCTAATTTTTCTACAATTTTGGTTTTATCTAAGGCCTCATAAAAACTTGGCCAACCACAACCTGCGTCAAACTTAGTATCCGATTGAAAAAGTTCGTTACCGCAACCTGCGCAAGTGTATGTTCCCGGTTCGTAATGGTCTTCAAACTTCCCTGTAAATGGACGCTCAGTGCCTTTTTCACGTAATACCGCATACTGCTCGGGTGTTAACTCTTGTTTCCACTCTTCGTTGGTTTTGGTCACTTCAAATTCGCTCATGGTATCCTTATTGTTTAATAATTTTGTGGATGATATTTCTGTTGTTGTATTTGATTTGCAAGAAATAAAGCCCATCAGCACAACTGTTGTCAACACCAATAACAAACTCCCCTTCATTTTGATTTGCTGTTTCATATCCTTCTTTAATTTTTAATCCCTTACTGTTCATCAATACATAATAAACAGTTTCAGGATGTTTTAGTTGGTAAGAGATACGAATATTTTGTGTAAACGGATTTGGACCTACAGTAAAACCTGTTTCCATGTCAAAATCATCCATACCTATTTTAATCATCTGACTGTAGCTAAATTTACCATCAACATCAATTTGTTTTAGTCGGTAGTACATTGCAGTTGCATCCGGCAATTGGTTATCGGTGAATTGGTATTTAGAAACCACATTGCTATTACCAACAACGTTTACAATGCCTATGGCTTCAAAGTTTTTATTACCCAAAGTGCGCTCAACAACAAAAACTTTATTATTTTTTTCGCTGGCCGTACTCCATGTTAATTGGTTTGATTGGTTTTTATGAACACCATCAAAACTTAACCATGTTACGGGCAATGTAACGGCATTGAATGATAATATATTAACTGTGTTATAATTTGCGGTGCTGTACCATCCGTTATACTCTATTACCGCATAATGATAAGTAACACCGGCCTGCATGTTGGTTAATGTAACCGTGCTTCCTGTACCGTTATAAACTAAGTAATTACCCGAGCCAATTTGTGGTGCAGCTGTTATTGATGAATTAAAATTGTATTGAAACGTATCGGTTGGAAAAGTATTAACCGCGCTACCTGCACGCACCAATACTAAACGTCTGTTGCCATTCCCACTTACCCAATTGAGTTTAACACTATTATTGTTGATGTTGGTTACTTGTAAATTAGATGAACCCACCGTTGGTTCCGTTGGTATATTTCCACCCCAAATACGTTGCACAAATTGCGGACTGTCTACAAAAGGATTGCGGTTGTTCTGTATGGCATAAACGGCATCATTCCGTTTGCGTTCTTTATCGCTTACGGGATCTAAATTGTGCCAACTGATGAGTAAATTGATATACCACAAATCGTAGGCAGGATAATTATTACCGGCCAACACATCATTTGCATTTCCGTTGTTTATCCAACCGGCAATTAAATTATCGTATCGCGTTGCCATGTACAATTGCGCACGGGCAATGTCTCCTTTGTACTCGTCAATGGGCTCAAATACGATTCCCGTAAAACCAAAGTTGCTTCCTGTACCTAGTTTTCCGCCATATAAAGTTGTAGTGCTTGCAGCAGAAACATTTCCAAAAGGATAGTTACTTCTCCAACCATTTACTTTTCCGTCACTAGCAAACAAATGATGAATATCGGTTTGCATGGGTGAACCTGAGTTAAACCAGCTTTGAGGAAATGAATGTTCGCGGTTGTAGCAATCGCCTTCAATGCCATAGTTACCACATTGGTCTGTGCTCATAGCGTATTCGTAAGGAGAGGAAACAGCAAAACGAGTGCTGTAAATATCCCAAACTTTACTATTGGGTTGCCTATCTGTAGTTGAATAAGCATTCCAAACACCAGGTGTGTAGCTCACGCTAGTATGTCCAAGTATTCTGTTATACAAAACTGTTTTTAAAGCAGCATTACGTTGTGTGTTTACAGTGCTGTAATAATTTGTCGGAATAGCCCATGCAATTCCTGTTCCTTGCACACTTATATTTTGCGTAGTTGAACCCACATTTACATGTGTAATGTTTCCACTTGCAGCTCCTGTTACCGAAGGGCTAAAACGCGCAAATATTGTAGTTGATGATATACTTGAACCATTTGGTAACAAGGTAATAACCGAGGTATAACCTTGTAAATATTGGGTTGATATTTCGAAACCTGTTGGTGCGCTAATCACTAAATTACCGGAAATAGATGTTGCACTTACGGTGTACCTCAAAGAAGTACTGCTATTGTATGTGTATACGTTTCCAAAACTAGAAAGCGAAGTAACAGAAGTTGTTATTACACCCGCATGTGCAACGTTTGCCAACAACCAAAGCAAAAAGAAGAATTTAATTTTCATGTAAAGTACAAAGGTAAAACCTTACTGTAAAGTTAAGTATTAATAAATTTATTTCATCTGGTTTACTACAGCCACTGCACAATTCTCTCCATCTATTGCAGCACTAATAATTCCACCTGCATAACCGGCACCTTCTGCACACGGAAACAAACCTTTTATTTGCGGATGCTCCAACGTCTCTTTTTCTCGCGGTATACGCACTGGGCTCGATGTGCGACTTTCTGTAGCAACCATTACTGCATCATTACTTACATAACCTTTTAGTTTTTTACCAAAAGCTTGTAAGGCATCCCTTAAACTAGCTGCAACAAAGTTTGGTAACACCTCATCCAAATTGTGCGATTGTAACCCTGGTAAATAGCTACAATCAGGTAACGAGCTTGAGTATTTTTTATTCACAAAATCTAATACACGCTGCGCAGGAGCTTGTAAACTTTGTGTGGCAGCAAAACATTTTTGTTCTACAGTTTGCTGAAACTTTAAAGCAGCCAACGGACCAAATTCGTTATACTTTTCAAAGTCTTTGGCATCAATACTTACCACCAAACCGGAGTTGGCATAAGGGTTGTTACGTTTACTCGGACTCCATCCGTTTACCACAATTTCTCCAGGAGCAGTTGCTGCAGGCGCTATAATCCCACCCGGACACATACAAAAACTAAACACCCCGTGTCCTAAACTTTGGTTTACAATATTGTAACTAGCAGCGGGTAAATAATCACCACGATTATCACACTTGTATTGAATGCTGTCAATTAATGCTTGGGGATGTTCAATACGCACACCCAATGCAAATGGCTTGGCTTCAATCAAAATATTTTTAGCATGTAGTAACTCAAAAATATCGCGTGCACTATGCCCCGTGGCTAAAACAACTTGCTTGGCGTTAATAGTTTGGTTTTGGTTAATAACCACGCCAGCAATAGCATTATCTTTAATTATAATGTCCGTCAGTTTCGAATTAAAATGCACCTCCCCACCAAAATGTAAAATGGTTTCGCGTATGGTTGTGATAATATGAGGTAACTTATTGGTACCAATATGCGGATGAGCTTCATACAAAATGCGTTCATCAGCACCGTGTTTTACAAATAGTTTTAAAATACGACCCACATCCCCCCTTTTGGTACTTCTGGTATATAACTTCCCATCGCTATATGTACCTGCCCCACCTTCTCCAAAACAATAATTACTCTCTGGATTAACCAAATTATGTCGGGTAATTAAAGCCAAGTCGCGCCTACGTTCGCGCACATCTTTACCTCGTTCAAAAATGATAGGTTTTATACCTTGTTCAATAAACTTTAAGGCTGCAAACAATCCGGCAGGACCAGCCCCTACTATAACAGCATATGGTGCATGTGCTACATTTTTAAAATCAAAGTTTAAATCACGCTCAATAACTTGTTCCTCAGCATATACATCAACCAACAAATTATAATGGATTGGACGCTTTCGTGCATCCAACGATTTACGCAAAATACGAATGCCAGTAACATCACTTATCCCCGATTTTCTTTTAATAAAGTCAAGCGTAGTTAATTCGTCCAAACATTGCTCAGGGAGCAAGGAAATTTCAATTTGTTTAATCATATTTGGTTAGGTTTTTATCCTAAAACGTGTTGCCCTATAATTGAAGGCAATAAACGATGTAGCTAAAATGTTAGCAACAAAAATGCTAAAAAAGCTTGGTAAGTGTTACTTTTGAATACGATAATCAGTACATAGCAGCTATTACACCGCTGTTTATCAGTACAATAAAACCAAAATAGGCTAAAAATTTAACTTACAAGCATACAATGACAGATATAAGAACGCTAGAACAAACTGCAACCCAAGTAAGAAGAGACATTCTTCGTATGGTACATGGCGCAAAAAGCGGCCACCCAGGTGGATCTTTAGGTTGTGCTGATTTTTTAACAGCACTTTATTTTAAGGTACTAAATCACAACCCTACATTTAACATGAATGGCAAAAATGAAGATGTGTTTTTTCTTTCAAACGGACACATTTCGCCATTATTTTACAGCGTTCTTGCTCGTTCGGGTTACTTCCCTGTTGAAGAATTAAAGACGTTCAGAAAATTACATTCTCGTTTACAAGGTCATCCGGCCACTGCCGAACATTTACCGGGTGTACGTATTGCATCAGGTTCGTTAGGACAAGGTGTATCGGTAGCTGCAGGTGCCGCCCTATCAAAAAAACTAGATGGCGATAAAAACCTTGTTTATGTGTTAATGGGTGATGGTGAATTGCAAGAAGGCCAAAACTGGGAAGCCTTTATGTTTGCGGCACACCATAAAGTAGACAATTTAATTGTTACAGTTGATTACAACGGTCAACAAATTGATGGCAGCACCATGGAAGTGCTAGGTTTAGGTGCCGATATTGAAGCTAAACTAAAAGCGTTTGGTTGGGAAATTTTACACATGGATGGACATAATATGCAAAACATTATTGATACCATGGCAAAAGCAAAAACAATGACAGGTAACGGTAAACCAATTTTCATCATCATGAAAACAGAAATGGGTCAACCTATTGATTTCATGGTGGGCTCGCACAAATGGCATGGCATTGCGCCTAACGATAGCGATTTGGAAAATGCGTTAGCGCAACTTCCTTCAGCCTTAGCCGATTACTAAATATCCTAAATTTATTGCATGCAGTTTAAATCACTTTCGTTTTTTGTTGTTTTAGTCGGGTTGATGTTGGGTTTACAGTTTAATGTAAATGCCCAAGGTTACACCAAACCGAAAACACGCATTTTATTTTTGCTTGATGGAAGCGGGAGTATGTACGCTGCAATGGATAAAGACATCCGTATAAACGTTGCCAAAAGATTATTAGCCAAAATAGTTGATAGTTTAGAGAGCGCAAAAGAAGTTCAAGTTGCATTACGTGTTTATGGACATACAACACCTCCAGGTCAGCGCAATTGCAAAGACACCAAACTTGAGGTGCCGTTTAAATACAACAACCACAAACAAATTAAAGATAAACTTAAAGATGTGGTACCTAAAGGCACCACTTTAATAGCTTACTCTTTACAACAAGCTGCATACGATTTCCCTAAAGAAGCCGGTGTCCGTAACATCATTATTTTAATTACCGATGGTATTGAAGAATGTGATGGCGACCCTTGCGCAGTATCAGAAGCATTACAAAGCCAAGGAGTAGTTTTACGCCCATTTATTATTGGTTTAGGCAGTACCGAAGATTTCAGAAAAGCATTTGAATGCGTAGGTAGATACTATGATGCCAACACCGAAGAGAGTTTTAATAATGTATTAAATGTGGTAATTACACAAGCATTAAATAGCACCACAGTGCAAGTTAATCTACTTGATGTAAATGCAAAAGCAACCGAGACCAATGTAAACATGAGTTTTTACGACATGCACAGTAATCAGTTGGTATATAACTACATTCATACGATGAATGAACGTGGCATTCCCGATACCGTGTTGCTCGACCCCATTTATAAATACCGTATGGTGGTGCATACCATCCCTCCTGTTGAAAAAAGTGACATTGAAATTACTGCAGGCCGACACAACATTGTTGCCATCGATGCTCCGCAAGGATATTTAAATGTAAAAATATTAGGGGTTACCAATTACAACGATTTAAAATGTATTGTGCGCAAAAAAGGAAATATGCAAACTTTACATGTGCAAAATGCAAATACATCAGAAAAATATTTAGTTGGTAAATACGACTTGGAAGTACTTACACTACCAAGACAAATTTTTAAAGATGTAAGCGTTGATCAAAACACAACTACCACTTTAGAAATGGCTCAACCAGGTAGATTAAACATATCAGCATTTACACAACAGTACATTGCCGATATTTACCAAATGAACCGTAACGAAATAGTGTGGTTGGCACGTTTACCTCAAGAAAACAAAATACACAACATTATTATGCAGCCAGGTAAATACAAAATAATTTACCGCGCTAAAAATGCTACCCGCAGTAATCAAACCTTCGAAAGAGAGTTTAACATTACCTCGGGTGCCGCTACTAACTTTACTTTAAATTAAAAATGAATACTTAAAAGTATTCAACCCAATTAGAAAAAAGAAAAATTATTTGATACATGAAAAAGTTTGAAGTACAAAACGTAAAAGATACCCGCTCGGGTTTTGGTGCAGGACTTAGTGAGTTAGGCAAAACTAACCCCAATGTAGTAGCACTTTGTGCCGATTTAACCGGCTCACTTAAAATGGATGCTTTTCAAAAAGAACATCCTGAACGTTTTTTCCAAGTAGGTATTGCCGAAGCTAACATGATTGGCATTGCAGCTGGTTTAGCCATTGGCGATAAAATTCCGTTTACCGGAACATTTGCAAATTTCAGTACAGGCCGTGTGTACGATCAAATTCGCCAGAGCGTAGCTTACTCAAACAAAAATGTAAAAATTTGTGCTTCGCATGCAGGTGTAACTTTAGGTGAAGATGGTGCAACACACCAAATATTAGAAGACATTGGTTTAATGAAAATGTTACCAAACATGACTGTAATTAATCCATGTGATTATAATCAAACTAAGGCTGCAACCATTGCCATTGCCGATCATGAAGGACCAGTTTACTT
>JBFYQC010000017.1:0-5599 GCA_041302975.1 Bacteroidota bacterium | reverse complement strand
AGTTTAAATCAATAAAACCTGCTTTAGAGTTGGCCAATAAATAATCAACCAAAGTAGCTAACTGTGCATCTTTTGAATTTGCTCCTGCAGTGCGGAAACCTATCATAATGTTCTCGGCATCGGGACCATAAACATTAACCACCGTTGGTGCGTCACGTTTTGGTTCAGCATCAAAAGTATAAGCAGGAACGGGTTTAGGTTGCATATAAGCAAACTTATCGGCAATCATAGCTACTGTTTTATCAGGATCAACATCACCTGCTAAAACAATGGCCATGTTATTTGGCACGTAGTAAGTATTAAAATAGTTACGTATTTTAATTAACGATGGATTTTTTAGATGCTCAACCGTACCAATGGTAGTTTGTGTACCATAAGCATGTTTGGTAAATAAATTGGCCATCATGGCCTCAAACACTTTACGGCCATCGTTATCTAAAGCAATATTTTTCTCTTCGTAAACTGCTTCTAACTCTGTATGAAACAAACGTAAAACAGGCGCTCTAAAACGCTCGGCTTCTATAGTTAACCAGTTTTCAATTTGGTTTTGAGGAATATCATTTACATACACGGTTTGCTCTAATGAGGTAAATGCGTTGGTACCTTGCGCACCAACAGTTGATAACATTTTATCATACTCATTTGCGATAGCAAACTGACTGGCAACACCACTCACCGAATCTATTTTACGGTAAATTTCTTTACGTTTTTTCTCATCGGTGGTTTTATTGTACTGCTCGTACAACGCATCTATTTTATCCAACTGTTCTTTTTCTTTAGCCCAGTCTTTTGTCCCATACTTATCGGTTCCTTTAAACAATAAATGTTCAAGATAATGCGCCAATCCGGTATTGTCAGAAGGGTCGTTTTTACTCCCTGCTTTGGTAGCAATGTAGGTTTGTACCCTTGGCTCTGATTTGTTTACCGAAATCATTACCGTTAATCCATTTTGTAAAGTGTAAATACGAACACCTAATGGATCGTTTTGAACTGTTTTGTAAGTAAATCTACCATCGATAGATTTACGCTCAACCCACTGATAAGGCTCTTGAGCAAAGGCTGTTAAAGTAAAAAAAGCTAATACTAAACTAAGTACTCGTTGCATAAAATAAATGTAGCGTTGTTATAAAAATTAATGTTGAATCGTAATCTTTTTAGTAGTTGAATTACCATTTGCATCTTGAATGTTTAATAAATAAACACCTGATGCCATGTTAACTGTATTGATTGTTGCTTGATTTGACAAGTTAATTGATGTTATTTTTTTGCCAAAAATATCAAACAACGTATAGCTATATAACTCACCGTTGTTAGCGGTAACGTTTAATTCGTTATTGGCAGGAATAGGATAACAAACAAAGTTGTTGTTTTCTAATTTATTGATTTGATTAACTGAAGTAATGGTTGTTCCTGTATATTGAATACGGAATTCAAATGCCGCTTCTTCTGCGGTTACTCTGGTTACAAAAATTTCGGCAATACCAAGGGTAGCATCGTATACCATGCGGTAACCTGCTTCTAAATTAGCAACACCTCCAGATACAGAAAACGCCATTACACTGTCTAACTTATTAGATGCGTTATATAACAACCTGCTATAAGCCACAACTTCGTCAGATCCTGTAGCAACAGCATATGTAGTGTCTGTAATACGCTTAGCTCCACTGTATCCGAAATTACGGTACCCAACTAATTCATAGTTATTTGAAGCAGGCTGTAATTCATGAAGTGCAATTAGAATTCCATTAGCATTATAAACTAATTTCACTCTTCTAACTTCTTCATATTGATTTTGGCTGTTTAAACTTTCTATAACAACCAAACTGTCTTTGCCTGCAGCGTTCTTAAATATGGTCTCTTTATCCGCATCTACAAATGGGTCTTGAGTTGAATTATCAGCAGTTTGAACCTGCACATTTAACCTATTACCATTAACCACACCCGTATTTTTGTATTTTAAATCCAAAGGATAGTTTTCGTTGATATCAGCAGTTTGCATACTGGTAACATTGTTGTTGGCATCACGCACAATGTTAAAAGAAAATGCCGTTTCGAAACCAATTTTAGTTGGCGATACCAAGTACTTTACTTTGGTAGTTGCGTTCTTAAATCCTGGAAAAGTCCATTCCAATTCTTTTAATTCTGCAATTGTACTTGCATTCATGGGGTTGATAAGCTGTGCAAATGCACTAGTAATTGAAAGGGCGGCTAATAAAGATAGGTAAATTTTTTTCATTTATATTAAAAGTAAATAGGATGGCAATATAATTAAATCAGCGCATTAACAAATCTTTGTTTACCAGAAAGGTCGTTTATAATGGTAGATTGAGTTCTAGGTAATAAGCCGCTGAATAACGATAGCGTTTCTTGGGCAAAAAGTGGATTTATTTCTAGCCACAACGAATCACCTTGCTTTAACGTTGAATACGTATAGCGCGCTATAGCTCTATAAAATAAAAGAGCATCATCATCCGATACAAATAAAGCCTTGTGAGGTTCATGTTTAAATACATTATCATGTATACTTTCTGCTTCCTTTTGTGCAATATACGGAGGGTTACTAATTAAAATCACAGGACCTTGTGCAATGTTAATTTTCTCTAATAGCAAATCTGTGTTTAACATATCTGCTTCTATAAAAGTAACATCCGTTTTATTTAACCGTGCATTATGATTAGCTGTGGCAAGCGCACTTGGCATCACATCAACCCCAAAAACTGTTGCTGTGGGTATATTTTTTTTAATGCTGATGGGAATACAACCACTACCCGTTCCTAAATCAATTACCGTGGGTGATGTGATGTTATATTTTCTGCAATACGCAATTACCAAATCTACCAACTCCTCAGTTTCCGGCCTGGGTATTAACACATTGGGATTAACTTCAAATTTTAAACCGTAAAACCACGTATAACCTAAAATATAATGAATAGGTTCTCCGGTTAACAATCGATTTAGTAGTTTATTAAAATGTTCAACCTCTACGTTACTCAACTCCTTTTGTATGATGTTTAGCTGCTGCCATTTAATTAAAAGTAATTCGGCACACACATATCCTGCAATGGCCCTGGCCTCTTCCTCATCGTAAACCCCCACTAGTTTACGGCTAAAATCAACAAAATAATCTCTGGCATATATTGAATTCATGGTGGCAAAATACAAAAACCTTACTTTCGCAAGGTGATACCACACGAAAAATATATGCAACGTGCTATTGATTTGGCAAAATTGGGGGCTGGCTTTGTATCGCCAAACCCAATGGTTGGTTGCGTTATTGTGCATAATGATGTAATTATTGGCGAAGGCTGGCACAAAAAATTTGGTGGCCCACATGCAGAAATTAACGCCTTAAATAGTGTTACTAATAAAACTTTGTTAAAAGAAAGTACCGTTTATGTTACACTAGAACCATGCAGCCACTATGGTAAAACCCCACCCTGTTCCAATGCATTAATAGAGCATGGAGTAAAACAAGTGGTTGTAGGGGTTACGGACCCTAACCCGTTGGTTAGTGGAAACGGAATAAAACTATTACTTAATGCTGGTATTGATGTGACAACAGACGTACTTAAACATGAATGTTTAGATTTAAATAAACGTTTCATCACATACATCACCCAAAAAAGACCTTACGTTATTTTAAAATGGGCAGAGAGTGATGATGGTTTTATTTCACCTGACAATGAACAGTTAAGTGAAAGTGAGTTTAAAAAACAGAAACAAATATCGGGACCAACAGTACAAAAACTAACCCACCTGTGGCGCACACAAGAAGATGCGTTTATGATTGGAACGAATACTGCTTTGGTTGATAATCCTAAGTTAAATGCCCGTGCATGGAATGGTCGTAATCCTGCTCGTGTCGTGGTTGATCTAAATAATCGTTTACCCAAATCGTTACATATATTTGATGGCTCTCAGCCTACATTCGTTTTTGTTTATGATACCTACAAAACAGTATCAGCTCTAAACATTATTTATTTGCCCATAAGTAAAGATGAAGATATAATTAAACAGCTTTTAAAGGCATTGTACCAACAAAATATTCAATCTCTGGTGGTTGAAGGTGGCACACAATTATTGCAAACATTTATTGATAATAATATGTGGGATGAAGCTATTATAATTAAAGCCGAACACAAATTAAAACAAGGGGTTAAAGCTCCTACCATATTAGGCAAAACCAATCAATATTATTTAATGGACAATAATACAATTTCACATCTCCTACCTCTATGATTTATTTAATTCTAAGCATTATTACCTCCGTAATTGTTGTAAGTTATTTTAAACTGTTTGATAAATATCAAGTAAACACCTTTCAAGCCATTGTGGTTAATTATATAACCTGCACCGTTATGGGAAATATAATGGCAGAAAAGCCCGGTATTACCACACCATTTTGGAATGAAGGATGGTTTCCATATACCTTGGTGTTGGGCTTTCTATTTATCAGTGTATTTTATAGCATTAGTCAAACTGCACAAAAAGTTGGCGTTTCGGTAAGTATGGTTGCTGCTAAACTATCTGTTGCCATACCTGTGGTATACGCATTTTTATTCTTTAACGAAACCTTGGGTATGCTAAAATTATCAGGAATTATTTTATCGTTAGCAGCTGTATATTTTATTAGCCGGAACAACCAAACATCAACCCAAAAAGGATTATGGTATTTACCATTGTATGTATTTATTGGGAGCGGTTGTATTGATAGCCTATTAAATATCATCAATAAAAAATACATCCCTCCATTTGACACCAACCACATTTTAAGTTTTGTTTTTTTAACAGCCTTTGTTTTTGGCGGTAGCTTGCTCGCATATCAAATAATTAGAGGCAAACAACAACTTTCAATCAAAAGTATTTTATGGGGAGTGGCATTGGGTATACCCAACTATTTATGCATGTACTTTTTATTAAAAACCTTGGGTGCATTTACCGAAGCAAGTATTGTTCTTCCCATAAATAACATAGGTATTGTTTTAACCACTACACTAGTTGGACTATTTATTTTTAAAGAGCATTTAAGCAAAATAAATTGGTTAGGATTTCTGATGGCTATAGCATCTATTATTATTTTATCGTTTAGCTAACATGTTATTTTCCGATACTTATAAAACCATTACAATCGCAAGCCAAGGCGAGTTTAAAGATAAAGGCAGTAAGTTTATAGGATTGGCTTTTCCTATTATAAATGAAGCTGAGGTAAAAGACATTATCAATAACCTAAAAAAAGAACATTATACAGCTGCGCACCATTGTTATGCTTACATTTTGGGAACAGCACAAGAAATCCAAAAGAGTAATGACGACCGTGAGCCAAATAACACAGCAGGTAAGCCCATTTTACGCGCCATATTAAGTAAACAACTTACTAATACTCTTGTGGTGGTAGTTCGCTATTTTGGTGGTAAATTATTGGGTGTGCCCGGTTTGATTCAAGCTTATGGTGAATCAGCTAACGAGGCATTAAATGCAGCAACAATTGTTGAAAAAATAATTACTGAGCACTATTTAGTTACCGGAAATTATGAGGATGAGAATGAAGTTTACAAAGCTTACAAACAATTTGGAGCTAAAATAATAAATCACGAATACA
>JBFYQC010000016.1:0-9708 GCA_041302975.1 Bacteroidota bacterium | reverse complement strand
GTTTTTTAGCTGTTTCAAAAAAGTTCTTTAAAGCGTAATCAGTATATTCAACTGTGGCATGAATTGGTAATGACCCACCTTTAAATTTGTTTTTACAGGGTGCCGGAACCTCATAAGGATGATGAGATGAAAGGGTAAAAACGGTGCTAAAAAAGGGCTCTTTTTGTTGGGTTAATTCAGTTGTTACATATTGCAAATAGGGTTCATCCGGAATCCCCCAATGGCCATCAAAATCTTTTTCTTTATTTGGATACTCATTTAGTCCGTTATAAATTCCGGCCTGCGTATTTGCTACAAATCGATCAAAGCTCATGGTACCATTTTTCCCTCCATGGAAAAAAGAGGTTTGATATCCGCCTTTTGTTAAGTAATAACCAATACTATGCAACGTGTTGGTTTGATAATAACTATTGATGTACTCGCCCGTAATCCAACTGGGCATGGATGCGATAATAGCAGGAATCCCCTCTATACTTCGTTTTCCGTTTGCGTACGCATGCATGTATACCTCACTATGTTGCATTAACGAATCTATAAAAGGAGTATATCCAACACCATTATTGTAATAACCAACATATTCTTTGCCTACACTTTCTAAAATGATAAGTACCACATTTTTTCCTGCTGATGCTTGTTTATTTGAGTTGGTTTGGTTTGGGTTGAATAAGTTTTGAGCCTCGTTCTCGGACATATAATTTTTTTCATTAATTCCGGTTTGCTCAATGGTCATTAACATTTGGAAGGTAGTATTTAACGTAAGCGGCATAAGTTCTGCTCCGCAAATTTTGGCGGCATCTAACGTATTTAATGGCTTCAGGCCTACACTGCCTCTTGCCCCTAAAAAAAATAGTCCAGATAATACAAACATCACGAGAAATTCTAAAATAAGTGGTGTTTTGTTTTGATGCTGATTTATCGTGTTTAACCTCGGATAAATGCGCCACACCATAAATAATGAGGCAAGTAGAATAATTAGTAAATACCAGTAATCCATTACATAAACTAATGGCGATACATTTTGTGCGCTTTGCATTTTAATCAACTCAAAACCGCTACGTTTACCGCTAAAAGTAAAATAACCTATATCAATAAAATTTAAAGTAAGTCCTATAACCGCAGCAAGCATAAATACGCATTTAATGGTAAATTGGTAGCCTTTTTTATTTCTTATAGGTAACGGGATGAGGTGCATTAAAATCAATAATCCAAACGAATACATAATGGCTGAAGTATCAAACCAAATGCCCGATAAAAACGCCAGCATTATTTTAGAAACAGGCTGTGCCGAAAATGTTTGAAAATAAGTAACGAAAAATAATAGTCGGCAAAAAGTATATAAGCCGTAGGCCAATAGCAGTCTTTTAAAAAGTACGCTGATGTGGGGCAACTTTATATTCACGCTTACAAATATAGTATTTGAAAATTTAGCATGGTATTTTAAAAGGCTTTTGTTTAATTGCCACCGAGATGAACATTCAGCAGAACATATCGCTAAAAGAATTTAATACATTTGGTATTGATGCAAAGGCTAGGGAGTTTGTGGTAATTAACACCATGGAGGAGCTTTGCATATTTTGTGCAGCCTTTAATTTAAGCGATAGAAAACTTTTGGTGTTGGGAGGAGGTAGTAACGTTTTACTTACCGGTGATTTTGATGGCATGGTGATTAAAATGAATTTGAAGGGCATGGAAGTGGTTTGCGAAAACGAAAATCATGTTTGGATCAAAGCCATGGCAGGCGAGATATGGCATGATTTTGTGTTGTATTGTATTGGTAAAGGATTAGGTGGTGTTGAGAATTTGAGTTTAATACCGGGTTGTGTGGGAGCTGCTCCAATGCAAAATATTGGTGCATACGGTGTAGAAATTAAGGATACATTTGATAGCTTGGAGGCAGTTGAAATAGCCACAGGAGACTTGGTGAAATTTACCAATAACGATTGCAAGTTTGGATATCGCGAGAGTGTGTTTAAACAGGAAGCAAAAGGTAAGTATATCATAGCATCGGTAACATTTAAACTTTCTAAACACCCACTTTTCAATGTTTCATATGGTGCAATTCAGCAGGTGTTGGCTGAAAAAAATATTACTGCGCCAACAGTTAAAGATGTGAGCGATGCAGTAATAAGTATAAGGCAAAGTAAACTACCAAACCCTAAAGTATTGGGAAATGCAGGTAGTTTCTTTAAAAATCCGGAAATTCCGGCAGCACAATTTGAGGCCTTGAAAACGGAACATCCATCAATTGTAGGTTACCCTGCAAGTACAGGCCACATTAAAGTAGCAGCAGGTTGGTTAATTGAGCAGGCTGGTTGGCGTGGTAAGGTTGTGGGTAATGCAGGCTCTCACAAAGATCAAGCCTTGGTATTGGTTAATTATGGTGGCGCAACAGGTAACGAAATTTGGCAATTAGCCATGGATATACAAGCCAGTGTGCAACAAAAGTTTGGTGTTACCATCACACCAGAGGTAAATGTGATTTAGTTCATCACATCAATCAGCACTTAAAAAATACTATTTACCCATTCTTAAAATTCCAATTAGTTAACTTACTTTTGCGGCTCCAAAAATCAATCTAATATTTTTATGCAAGAGTCGCGCAAAATTGCCAATGCCTTAATTTCAGTATTTTACAAAGATGGTTTAGATGTTTTAGCTCAAACACTGCACCAACAAGGAGTTAACATCTACTCGACCGGAGGAACACAGGAGTTTATTGAAAAATTAGGCATACCAGTTAATCGTGTAGAAGACTTGACCGGTTATCCGAGTATTTTAGGCGGACGTGTAAAAACATTGCACCCAAAAGTTTTTGGCGGTATTTTGGCACGTAGAAGTAACGAGCAAGACCAGAAAGAGGTGGCCGAATTCGCCATTCCGTTTTTGGATTTAGTAGTGGTTGATTTGTATCCATTTGAAGAAACGGTGAAGACTACTACAGACGAAGCTAAAATTATAGAAAAAATTGACATTGGCGGAGTTTCCTTGATTCGTGCTGCTGCTAAAAATTTTAATGATACACTTATAGTTTGCGATAAAGCTGATTTTTCAGTAGTTTCTGATATCATGATAAATCAAAATGGGTCAACTACTATTGAACAGCGCAGGCAGTTTGCAACAAAAGCTTTTCATACTACTTCACATTATGATGGATTAATTTTTCAATATTTCGATAAAGAAACTACCACAGCGTTTAAGTCAAGTGTAGCTCCTGCAAAAACACTACGTTATGGCGAGAATCCTCATCAAAAAGGTGTTTATTATGGTCATATAAACGAGTTGTTTGAGCAATTACATGGCAAAGAATTATCATATAATAACTTGTTAGATGTTGATGCAGCGTTGAGTTTAATTGGTGATTTTACAGAACCAACCGTGGCTATTATTAAACACAATAACCCTTGTGGAGTGGCGTCACGCAATAATATCTCTCAAGCATATTTAGATGCCTTATCAGGTGATCCAACATCTGCATTTGGTGGTATCATTGCATCAAATCAACCTATTGATGAGGCTACAGCTTTAGAAATAGATAAGCTGTTTATGGAAGTGCTTATTGCACCTGGTTTTGAAGGTAAAGCTTTAGAAATATTGCAAAGCAAAAAGAATAGAATTTTATTGATTCAAAAAGGCAAGATGCCGGCCGGAAAGCAATTCCGTAGTCTTTTAAACGGGGTTGTTGAGCAAGATAAAGACACCGTGTTGTTAACAGCAGAAAATTTAAAGTTAGTTACAACTAAAGCCGCTACTGCTGTGCAAATTAGCGACATGTTGTTTGCTGATATCATTGTAAAACATACCAAAAGTAACACCATTGTTTTAGCTAAAAATAAACAATTGATAGGTATAGGTTGTGGCCAAACATCACGTATTGATGCCTTAAAAGGCGCTATTGCAAAATCAAAAGAATACGGATTTAGTTTGCAAGGTGCAGTGATGGCCAGCGATGCATTTTTTCCTTTCCCTGATTGTGTGGAGATAGCCGGAAATGAAGGGATTGATGCTGTTATTCAACCAGGAGGTTCTATCAAAGATGAGTTAAGTGTAAACTATTGTAACGCTCATCAAATGGCCATGTACTTTACTGGAATACGCCACTTTAAACACTAGAAATTACAAATAACGGCAAAATCTTCTACGCGATTTTTGGGCCTGAATCACCCAGAAAATAACGCGGTAAAAATGGTGGATAATATGCCACATGATTTGCTAAATATATTTTTATATTGCAAGCTATATAAACGCACTTAACGATTTAGACATAATATGGGAGTTTTTAGCTTCTTAACACAAGATTTAGCCATTGACCTTGGTACTGCTAATACACTGATAATACATAAGGATCAGGTGGTTGTAGACGAACCATCTATCATTGCTATCAATCGCAAAACGGGTAACGTTATTGCAGTAGGTAGTCAGGCACAACAAATGCATGGTAAGGCTCACGAGGATATTAAAACCATTCGTCCGCTTAAAGATGGTGTAATTGCAGATTTTAATGCTGCTGAACACATGATTCGCGGAATGATTCAAATGATACCTCAAGGAAGCAAATTAATTAAGCCGCAACAGCGCATGGTCATTTGTATCCCTTCAGGTATTACCGAGGTGGAGAAACGCGCTGTACGCGATAGTGCTGAACGTGCCGGAGCCAAGGAGGTTTATTTAATACACGAACCAATGGCCGCAGCAATTGGTATTGGTATTGACGTGTTTGAGCCTATGGGTAATATGATTATTGATATTGGAGGTGGTACCACTGAAATTGCAGTTATTGCATTGGCAGGTATTGTTTGCGATCAATCAATTCGTGTTGCCGGTGATGAATTTACAGAGGATATTTTAGATTACATGCGCAGGCAACACAACCTTTTGGTAGGTGAGCGCACTGCTGAGCGTATTAAAATAGAAGTAGGAGCCGCATTAACCGAATTGGAAAATGCACCACCTGATTTTGCTGTTAACGGACGCGATTTGATGACAGGTATTCCTAAACAAATTACAGTAAGTTACAGCGAAATTGCCGCAGCTTTAGATAAATCAATCTCTAAAATTGAAGAGGCTGTTTTACGTGCGTTAGAATTAACACCACCTGAATTATCTGCCGATATATACTCTACAGGTTTGTACCTTACTGGTGGGGGTGCTTTGTTACGTGGTTTGGATAAGCGTATAGCTGCCAAAACAAAATTGCCTGTTCATGTTGCAGAAGACCCGTTACGTGCCGTTGTGCGTGGTACTGGTATGGCTCTTAAAAACTTGAAGAACTTTAAATTTTTAATGACGTAAGCATCTCGAATTTAGCTACGCTGAACTCACCTTTCGACATTAACTATTTGGAATTTTATAAAAATGCGCAACCTCATTTTTTTTATATATAGGTACCATGTGTTTTTTATCTTCTTCGTATTGGAGATTGCTGCTTTTGTTATTATTTTCCGATTTAACAATTACCAAAAGGCAAGTTTTTTAAATTATACCAATGGTGTGGCTGGAAACTTTTACAACGGTGTAAGTAACACACAAGAGTACTTCAATTTAAGAAGGGTTAACGATAGCTTGCAGCTAGAGAATGCTCGTTTACGCTCTCAACAAATTACTTCGTATTATAGAAATAACATTAGCATTAGTAATATTAACGATACTGTTTACAAACAACAGTACGATTATATCGCTGCTCAAGTGGTAAACAATTCTGTAACTAAGCGCAATAATTACATCACCTTAAACCGTGGTCGTGCTCACGGCATCGAAAAGGAAATGGGTGTAATAAGTGAAAATGGTATTGTGGGCATTGTAATGAATGTAAGCGATCATTATTGTACAGTACTTTCTTTGTTAAATAGCAATTGTAAGATAAGCGCAAAACTCCAAAAATCTGGTGCATTTGGTTCTTTGGTTTGGGATGGTGGTGACCCTCGTTTCGCGCGTTTACTTGATGTAAATAAACATGTTCCTATAAAAGTAGGTGATTTAGTTATTACCAGTAACTTCTCAACGATTTTCCCTGAAGGATTACCCATTGGCAAAATATCAGAACACAGTTTAGATGCTGGAGATAACTTCCATACCATCAATATAGATTTGTTTACCGATTTTAGTACGGTATCAACAGTATATGTAATTCGTAACTTGTTTAAACAAGAACAACAAGCATTAGAACAAACTTTACCAACAGATAAAAAGTGATATTAGAGCTAATAACATATTTGTTAAAATTCATCGGTATTATACTGCTGCAAATTCTTGTGGTTGATAACATTGAATTAAGTAGTTATATTAACCCATACATATATATTAGTTTCATTTTACTATTGCCAGTAACTATAAAGCCATGGCATGCTTTATCTCTTGCATTTATTTGTGGTGCTGTGGTTGATGCATTGAGTAGTACACCAGGATTACATATAGCAGCAAGTGTATTGTTGGCTTATGTAAGAATTCATTATTTGCGTTTTGCTACTACCAAAGAGGACACCGAAAGCCGCATTCGTCCATCAATGAGTAAAAAGGGTATTGTGTGGTTTGTGTTTTATTGTTTTACCATGACCTTGGTTCACCATACCTTCTTATTCTTTTTGGAGATTTATGGCTTTCAAGAATTTTTCAGCACATTGTTGCGTATTATATTCAGCACGTTGGTAACTGTGTTGATGATAGTTGTAGGACAATTATTATTTTACAATACCAAAATAAATAATGGATAGCACCTCAAAACAAAAGGTTTTACTGGTTATATTTTTCTCAATTGCATTGGTTTACATTATGCGTTTGGCAGTAATGCAATTGTTTGATGATAGTTACCTGCGCTCGGCACAAGAAAATGTGTTACAGGAGCAAACTATCTATCCTGCTCGTGGTTTGGTGTATGATAGAACAGGCGAATTATTGGTTTATAATGATGCTATTTACGACTTAATAGTTATACCAGAACAAGTAAAAGGACTTGATACCAGCGAGTTTTGTCGTGTGTTGGGTATTGAAAAAATAGATTTTGTACAAAGGTTTGAAAAAATGAAACGAGGTGTAGGTTATGCACCATATCGTCCATCAGTTTTCGAAAAACAATTAACAATTCCTATCTATGCAGCTTTTCAAGAAAAATTATTCGACTTCCCAGGTTTTTATGTTGAGGTGAGAACAGACAGAAAATACCAGCATAGTAATGCCGCACACATTATGGGTTATATTGGCGAGGTAACCGATCGTGATATTGAAAAAAGTGAAGGCTATTATCGCATGGGCGATTTTAAAGGAATTAGTGGTGTAGAACGTAGTTACGAAGAAGTATTGCGAGGACGTAAGGGGGTTCGTTACGTTTTGGTTGATAGTAAAAATCGTACTCAAGGCCGATATAAAGACGGTATGTTTGATACCGCAGCCATAGCCGGACAAAATGTTACTTTAAGTATTGACCAAAAGTTACAAGAACTTGGCGAGCAGTTATTAACCAATAAAATTGGGAGTGTTGTTGCTATTGAACCATCAACCGGAGAAATACTGGCTTTGGTAAGTATGCCAACATACGACCCCAATTTATTTGTAGGTAGACAACGTGGTAATAACTATATGAAATTATTGCGTGATCCATCAAAACCATTATTTAATCGACCATTAGCAGCACCTTATCCACCTGGTTCAATTTTTAAAGTATTGATGAGTTTAGTTGGACAACAAGAAGGGGTTTTAACCCCAAATACCATGTATGGATGTTATGGTGGTTATCACATGGGTGGATTAACAGTTGGTTGCCATCCTCATCCATCACCACTAAACCTGCAAGGTGCAGTGGCTGTTTCTTGTAACGCGTATTTTTGTCATGTATACCGCAGTGTTATAGACAATATGATGTATCCTAACTCAGAAACAGCTTATAAAAAATGGTACGACCATATTAGTAGTTTTGGTATTGGACATAAGTTGGGCGTTGACTTATACGGTGAAGGACAAGGTTTTTTGCCACCATCAACCTATTACGATAAAGTTTATGGAAGATATCGTTGGAAATCGTCAACCACAATATCATTGGCAATAGGCCAAGGTGAGTTAGGTATTACTCCGCTACAAATGGCTAATGCAACAGCTGTTGTGGCCAATCGAGGTTATTATGTTACACCTCATGTTGTTAAGAAAATTGACGGTAAACCAAATCCAAATCCCGAATACAATAAAAAACATTGGGCCAGTGTTGATACACCATACTATGGTGTGGTAATTAATGGTATGCAAGATGTAATTGAGCGTGGTACAGGAAGAGTGGCGATGATTCCGGGTATTGAAATTTGTGGTAAAACAGGTACCGCTCAAAACCCACATGGTAAAGACCACTCCGTATTTTTTGCTTTTGCTCCTAAAGACAATCCTAAAATAGCCATTGCAGTGTTTGTAGAAAATGCAGGATTTGGAGCAACTTGGGCAGCACCAATTGCCAGCTTAATGATTGAACAATATTTAACAGGTAAACACGATACACGTAAATATTTATTAGAGCGCATGCTCAAAGGAAATCTAGTACACAAAAATGATACAGCAACAGCAGCAACCAAAACCGGCAAGCATTGATTGGCTAACACTTGTACTATATTTTGTATTTGTGATTGGTGGATTACTTTGTATTTATGCCTCAGTATATAAGGAAGATCATCCCATGATTTATGATACCTCTATGAATTATGGAAAGCAATTAATATGGATTGGATTATCTTTATTTATTGGCATATTAATCTTGTTTGTTGATGAGAAGTTTTTTTATGCGTTTGCTTATCCAATTTATGGTATAACCTTATTTTTGTTAGTTGCGGTATTATTAGCAGGTACCACGGTAAAAGGGTCAAGCTCATGGATTGAAATAGGTGGTTTTAGAATGCAACCCGCTGAGTTTGCTAAGTTTGGCGCAGCCTTGGCTTTGGCTAAATATTTAAGTGGATTTAACATTAAATTTAAGGAGCGAAAAACACAAATCATTGCATTTGCAATTAGCTTCTTGCCACTGTTTATTATTTTGTTTCAAAACGAAACTGGTAGTGCGTTGGTATTTGGCTCGTTTATTTTTGTGCTTTATCGCGAAGGTTTGCCAGGATGGATATTGTTTTTAGGTTTTGCTGTTATTGTGCTTAGTGTATTGGCATTACTTATACCTGCGCTCTATTTAAGTATTGCCATAGCTATCTTTGCTGGTTTATTTACTTTGGTAATTAGAAGAAATCGTCAGAATATTTTAGCAGTAATTGGTGTGGCGGTTGTAATGATGGTGTATGTAAACAGCGTTGATTATGTTTTTGAGAATGTATTGCAAGCGCATCAAAAATCGCGTATTAATGTATTATTAGGTAAAGAGGTTGATTTGAAAGGTGCTGGTTATAATGTAATGCAAAGTAAAATTGCCATTGGTAGTGGTGGTTTATTTGGGAAAGGTTTTTTAGAAGGTACTCAAAACAAATTTAGATTTGTACCCGAACAAAGCACCGACTTTATTTTTTGTACAATTGGCGAAGAGTATGGATTTGTAGGCTCGTTTATATTTATTGCTTTATACATGTTACTTCTTTGGCGAATTGTATATTTGGCCGAACGACAACGGTATAAGTTTAATCGTATTTACGGTTATAGTGTAGCATCCATCTTATTTTTCCATTTCCTTATTAATATTGGTATGACACTTGGTTTGATGCCTGTAATTGGTATTCCTTTACCTTTTATTAGTTATGG
>JBFYQC010000015.1:0-3415 GCA_041302975.1 Bacteroidota bacterium | reverse complement strand
CAAATTTATTTTAGGTGGTATGGTGCTGCATTTAAACGTGCTTTAAAAAGTTTTGATTTAATATTTACGCAAGACCAAACATCAACCCAAACGTTACAAACTAACGGTGTTACCAATGTTTTATTGAGTAACGATACACGTTACGACAGGGTTTATGAAACATGCCAAAACCCGAAGCCTTTGCCCATAATTGAAGCGTTTAAACAACAACAACGATTATTGGTTGTAGGTAGCAGTTATGCTCAAGAAGAAAGGCTGGTAGAGGGATTTTTAAAAGAAGATAAAAACTTAAAAATTGTAATCGCACCTCACGAAATTTCGGAAGAAAGGATTGGTGAAGTAGAAAGAACATTTAAAAACTTTTCAACCATAACCTATTCGGTTGCTGATGAAGTTTCGGTACGCAACAAACAAATATTAATTATTGATAATATTGGGTTGTTGGCTTCTATTTACCAATATGGAGATGTGGCTTTGGTTGGTGGTGGCTTTGGTAAAAAAGGCATACACAACACATTGGAAGCGGCAACTTTTGGTATGCCTATTTTTATTGGTCCTAATAACCACGATAAATTTCCGGAGATAAAACTATTGCATGGTGCAGGGGTATTGTTTTACATCTCTACCCAAGAAGAGTTTGATGTTAAATTGTTATCGTTTACAACCAATACCAGTTTGCTGCATGATGTAAAACAAAACAGCAGCAAAGTAATGGCATCGCACAGGGGTGCAACACAATTAATTTTAGATAAGTTACGTATGTAGTTTTTGGCTGTATTATTTGCCAAACAAACTTCCCAAGCCTGGTAATCCTCCCATCAGGTTTTTCATTTCGTTTGCCGAAACCATGTCTGCTTTATTAATGGCATCTTCAATGGCAATGCATAAATAATCTTGCAGTTCTTCTTTGCGTTCTGGCAATACTAAAGCAGTTTCAATAGCTACGTCTTTTACTTTTTTATTGCCATCCATGGTTATGGTTACATCGCCCGATGCTGCTTGGCCTTGCACGGTAACACCCGCTAAACGTTGTTTGATTTCTTCTGCTTTTTTTTGCGCTTCTGCTAATTTTCCGAACATAATCGATTTGCGTTTGTTAGTTAAGGCAAGTTACTAATTTGGTAGGCAGCCAAACAAGTGCTTACAGGTAAATTTTACCAAGTATTTTTAATGTTTTGATTGTTAGTTTATTGGCTTGGTTTTAAAAAGTCAAGCAAACTTAAATCATCCTTTGAATAGTGCTTAAAATGGTTAAATTCGCCCAACTTTTTAAGAAAATAAAACAACAATAAAAACCTTATATGCAAATCTCAAGCAACTATCGTGACGAATTCATTAAGCGTCACATCTCACCGATGGAAAATGATACTGAGGCTATGCTAAAAACAATTGGTGTAGCAAGTATCGATCAATTAATTGATGAAACTATTCCATCACACATACGCTTAAAAGAACGTATGAAGTTACCAGAAGCGATGGGCGAAATGGAATTACTTGCCATGCTCAAGGAGATTTCAGAAAAAAATATCATAAACAAAAACTTTATTGGCATGGGTTATTATGGCACGCACACTCCAAATGTAGTGTTGCGTAACATATTCGAAAATCCGGGATGGTATACCGCCTACACACCTTACCAAGCAGAAATTGCACAAGGTCGTTTAGAAGCATTGTTAAACTACCAAACCATGATTATTGATTTAACAGGTATGGAGATTGCCAACGCAAGTTTGTTGGATGAAGGTACTGCTGCGGCCGAGGCCATGCACATGTTACATGCCGAAAGTAAAAACGATAATGCTACTAAGTTTTTTGTTTCAGAATTGTGCTTCCCACAAACCATTGACATATTAAAAACACGTACCGAACCAATTGGTGTTGAGTTGGTAATTGGTAACCACGAAACCATCACTTTTGATGATACTTATTTTGGGGCGTTAATTCAATATCCTGCTGGAAATGGTGAGGTGTTTGATTATAGCGCATTTATGGCTAAAGCAATGGCTGCCGATGTAAAAGTTGCAGTAGCTTCCGATTTATTGAGTTTAACCTTGTTAACCCCTCCGGGCGAGTGGGGTGCTGATGTGGTTTTAGGTTCTGCACAACGTTTTGGTGTACCGATGGGTTACGGTGGACCACACGCAGGTTACTTCGCCACTAAAGATGCTTATAAACGCCAAATGCCTGGTCGTTTAATTGGTGTATCAATTGATGCCCAAGGAAACACTGCATTGCGTATGGCTTTGCAAACCCGTGAGCAACACATTAAACGCGAAAAAGCAACTTCAAACATTTGTACTGCACAAGTATTGCTTTCTATTATGGCTAGCATGTATGGAGTATATCATGGTCCTAAAGGATTAAAAGGTATTGCAGCACGCGTACATGGTTTAACTGCACAGTTAGGTAATGTATTAAACGAGGTTGGTTTTAAACAAAAAAACAAACACTTCTTTGATACTTTGTTGGTTGAAGTACCAAATGCAGATAAAGTTATTGCTGATTGCGAAGCTAAATCAATAAACATCCGTAAAGTTGATGATAAACACATTGGTATATCTTTAGATGAAACACATACCATTGCTGATGTAAATGCATTGTTATCTGCTTTAACCGGAAAAGAATCACACTTACAAGCACACGATACAACCAGCATACACGCACCTGCAAACTATACACGTACCAGCGATTTTATGACACATGAGGTGTTCAATTCACACCACAGTGAGCATGAGATGTTGCGTTACATCAAGTTTTTAGAATCAAAAGATTTATCGCTTTGCCACAGTATGATTGCATTAGGTTCATGCACTATGAAATTAAATGCAACAGCCGAAATGATTCCGGTTACCATGCCTGGTTTTGGAGCTATGCATCCATTTGTGCCACGTAAACAAGCAACAGGTTATACCCAAATATTTAACGAGTTATCTGATTACTTAAAACAAGTTACCGGTTTTGCAGGTATGAGTTTACAACCAAACTCCGGTGCATCTGGCGAGTACGCTGGCTTAATGGTTATTCGTGAATACTTAAAATCTATTGGTCAAGGACATCGTAACATTGCATTAATTCCTTCATCGGCACACGGTACTAACCCTGCAAGTGCTGCTATGGCAGGTATGAAAGTGGTGGTAACTAAAACATTGGATAACGGTTATGTTGATATTGACGATTTACGTGAGAAAGCAGAACTGCACAAAGACAACTTAGCTTGTTTAATGGTTACTTACCCAAGTACCTATGGTGTTTTTGAAGAGCGTATTACTGAAGTATGTGAGTTGATTCATCAATACGGTGGTCAGGTTTATATGGATGGTGCCAACATGAATGCACAAGTTGGATTAACAAGTCCGGCTAATATTGGTGCCGATGTGTGCCATTTAAACTTACATAAAACATTCTGTATTCCACA
>JBFYQC010000014.1:0-31987 GCA_041302975.1 Bacteroidota bacterium | reverse complement strand
GTTTTATGGGCGAGGGGTTTCACCACCTTGCGAGAAGATTTCGCACTTTCAGCGCTTTGTATATCTTGTTTATTTAGCTTTTTGCAAGCCCTGTAAGGGCTAAATCTACACTGTGATTGGGCATCGCACATCGCCCAATAAAAAAGGCCATCTATTAAGACAGCCTTTTTTATGAATTTTTGAATGAGGTGTTTAGTTAGCAAATGCCAACATGCCACTTAATAATGCGTATTCTTCTCTTGTTACCTTATCAGCGTATTCTCTGCTAATTTCCCTGGCTTCAGGGTTTTTAAAGAATAAAATGAGCGGAACAAATAGCTCTCTAATTTCTAAGTTTTCCGGCAAACGTTTAGCTACTTCAACAATGCTGTTAACATTTTCATCAATTAAATCTACATTGGCAATCAGCTCTTCGTAAATGCGATGTTCGTCCTGAAACTCATCTTCATCAACCAATAAAAATTCGTACAAAAAGTCTTCAACTTCTATGGGTGCTTCAGCATCTTGTACTTCGCTTATGTACAAAAGCATATTTAATAATTCAGTACCTCTGTCTAACGTTTTTTCTTCAATGTCTTCCCACTCACGGCTTTCAAAATAATCTTCATCATCGTTATTCGACTCAAGGTGGTGAGCCATCATGATGTCAAAAGCATATTCCTGAATTGATTCGTGTGAAGGGTGTTTTGAAAAATGGTGATCAAAGTTTTTTAACTTAAACAAAAAGGTTTCATTACTTTCAAAAACGGTGGTTATTGCCGAGGCTAACTCTTGGTTTTGTTCGAAACTGTTAATTAAAGCATCAACTGCTTTTATTGCGTTGCTCATATATAAATTTTAGTATTTGTAAAGGGTGTTTTTGGTAACGGTTGCAAGCACTTTACCTGTAAGTGTTTGTCCTAAAACCGGACTATTCGCACTTTTAGATAAATTGTTACTTGTTTGGTATCGCCAAGTAGTTTTAGGATTAAATAAACACAAATCAGCAGCCGATCCTGCTTTTACAATCACAGGTGTTTGTTTTAAAATTTGTCGTGGGTTTTGTGTAAGGGCTTTGATAATAATCTCTGTACTTATTTGTTGAGGTTTGTGCATTAACAATAAACTTAATGCCGTTTGAAACATGATCATACCTTTTGATGCGTATTCAAACTCCACCACTTTGTGTTCAATATCTTCCGGGCAATGGTCGGTAACAATACAATCTATAGTACCATCAGCTACACCATCCCAAAGCGCTTTTTGGTCGGCTTTACCGCGTAAAGGTGGGTTTAGTTTAAAGTTACTATCAAATTCTGTTAAAGCTTCATCCGTATAAACCAAGTTGGATATTGCCACATCACAAGTAACAGCTACACCTTGTTTTTTTGCTTTTTTTATAATCTCCACACTGGCTTTGCTGCTGATGTGCGAAAAGTGTATTGGTGCATTGGTATATTTAGCTAATTCAATATCACGTGTTATCATGATTTCTTCGGCCATATTAGGTATGCCTTTTAAGCCTAAGTTTACACTATTAACTCCTTCATGCATTTGTCCTCCAGCACTTAAGTTGGTGTCTTCGGCATGGGTAATAATTAAGCCATTAAATATTTTACTGTACAACAATGCGCGCATCATTACACCAGAGTGCATGATACTTTTGTTGGCATCGGTAAATGCAACCGCTCCTGCTTGGTGCATGTCGTAAAGCTCGTTCATTTCCATTCCTTCGCAGTTTTTGGTAATAGCACCGTAGGGTAAAATATGTACCGCAAGATTTTGAGCTTTGGCTGCAATAAAGGCTAGATCAGCTTTATGTTGTATTACGGGTAATGTATTTGGTAATGCTGTAATGTGTGTATAACCTCCTGCAGATGCTGCATTTGCGGCACTTGTTAGGTCTTCTTTAAACTCAAATCCTGGTTCACGCAAAGTAGCACGCATATCAACCAAACCTGGGCTTAAAAAAGCACCTTGCGCATCAATGGTTTTATTTACCGATTTTGCTGTTATAGATTGTTTTGCTGATACGGGTTGAATAGTTTCAATAATCCCGTTAACAATTAATATATCACATTTTTTGCCGTGATAAGCTGATTGAAGATCGCAAATAGTTGCGTTTGTAATGAGAAGCTTCATTAAAAGGCAAATATAAAAACTTTTTTGGTTATTGGTGTATGATGTTTTTTAGTGCCCAATAAAACCTTAAAATAAAAAAGCACCACAACTTTGTTGGGTGCTTTTTTTGTGCTGCGAAAGAGATTCGAACTCTCACACCAATTAAGGCACCACCCCCTCAAGATGGCGTGTCTACCAATTCCACCACCGCAGCGCTGTGTAATGTTTGGCAAATATATTAAAACACAATTAGCATGCAAACGCAATACTTTATAAATAAAACAAGCGCCCCAAGAAATTGGGGCGCTTGCTGATGGTGAATATTTTGCGTTACCAAATTTTTGCTCTTTCGTTTTCGTCACGCCACATGCCATCGCCTTTTTTAACGCCAAATGCATTATAAAACTGTGGCATATTGCTTAAGGGGCCTAACACACGGAACTTGGCAGGAGAGTGTGGGTCGGTTACAACCTGTTGGCGCAAAAACTCAGGACGTGCATGTCCTCTCCATACTTGGCCAAAGCCTATGAAGAAACGTTGTTCTGGAGTGTAACCATCTATACTGGTGCGTGGTTTTCCTTCTAATGAGCGTAAGTATGCATCATAAGAAACGGTTAAACCGGCAAGGTCGGCAATGTTTTCGCCTAAAGTTAATTCACCATTTACAAAAACACTATCTAATACTTCAAATTTGTTAAACTGATTAACTAACACTTTGGTGCGTTCATCAAATAACTTACGGTCTTCTGCACTCCACCAATCATTTAAGTTACCTTGTGCATCATATTTACTACCTTGGTCATCAAAACCATGACTAAACTCGTGGCCAATTACAGCGCCTATAGCACCATAGTTAACCGCATCATCAGCTTTAGGATCAAAGAATGGAGGTTGCATGATAGCGGCTGGGAATACAATTTCGTTATTTACAGGATTATAATAAGCATTTACTGTTTGTGGTAACATTTCCCATTCATCTTTGTCAACTGGTTTACCCAATTTATTTAGGTTGTATTTAAACCAAAACTCGCTACTATTGAAGTAATTGTCAATATAACTTTCACTAGATACCCTCAATTGACTCATGTCGGTCCATTTGTCAGGATAACCCAATTTGCGTGTAAATGAATTTAATTTTTCAAGCGCTTTGGTTTTAGTAGTGGCACTCATCCAATCTAATTTACTAATACGGTCTCTGAAACTTTCTCGTAGGTTATCAACCATTTCATTTACACGTTTTTTGCTTTCGGGTGTGAAAGCAACTTTTACATATTCTTGTGCAACTAGCTCCCCAATCATGTTATTTGCATGACCAATAACTGTTTTCCAACGTGGTTTTTGCTCTTTGGTTCCGGTTAATTTCGTTCCGTAAAAAGCAAAATTTGTGTTCACTGCTTTGTTATTTAAGTAGGGTGCACTTGCGTTAATTACTTTCCATTTTAGGTATGTTTTCCATACTTCTAAATCGGTATGCATGCTTTTATTTAGGTGGAAAAAGTAGTCGGGCTGCATAACTATAAACTGCTTAACTTGGCTTGTATTTAGTCCAATACGCTCGAAATAATGTACCCATGCAATGTTTGAATACTTGTTGTTAAGTTCTTCTGGTGTAACTGGGTTGTATTGCTTTTCCATGCTTCTGCGTTCGGTTCTACTCATGCAGTTTTGTGCCAACTCGGTTTCAAATTGTAAAACCATTTTTCCAATGGTGGGATTGTTTTTTCCTACAGCCAGAATAAACATTTCATTAACATAATTCACGTATGCAGTTCTAATATCTTGGCTGCGGTTGTCAGATTTTAAATAATAATCTTTATCAGGCAATCCTAAACCACTTTGTGCTAAATAAGAAGTATACACGCTACTGTTTTTAACATCTTGACTAATATCAAAACCGAATGCAGCAGGAATGCCCATCATGTGCAATTGGGCAATGCGTTCGGCAATTTCATTAGGGTTTGTAATTTGGTCGATTTGATTGAGCAGAGGAAGAATAACTTTAAACCCTTGTTTGTTTAATTTAACGGTATCCATTGCAACGCGGTAAAATGTACCTACTTTACTTTGCGCACTTTCTGGGTCAACACTTTTGGTTTGTGCAGCTGTTTCTAAAATTTGTTTCAGTAGTAGGTTATTTCGTTCAGCTACAATATTAAATGCAGTCCATCTGCCTTCTGAGGCCGGAATTGGATTGTTTTTTATCCAATTGCCATTAGAGAATTGAAAGAAATCTTTTGTTGGTTCTGTTGTTTTGTCAATTGCGTTTACATCTACACCTTTATTTACTGTGCTGTAAATAAAAGCGGATGTTGTTAGTGCAGCCAAGGCACTTGCTACTATCAGTTTATTTTTCATTTGTTTTAATTTTCTATTCGGGTTTCAATTATAAACAATAGTAAGCAAAGTATAAAAGTTGAGCACAAGGTCAGGAGATAGTAGGAACTACACCAATGAAAAAAGTCCTACAACATAAAGAACGATGAACACTTGTGCTCAATCTTTTATAATATTATGGATTCACAAAAACCTTGGTACTGAATTTCTCTTTGTTAGTCTCAATAAGAAGAACGTAAATGCCGGCATCAACCCCGCTTAAATCTGCAATCCATTGTTCCCCGTTTTGTTTCGCTTCTATCTGTTTATGTTGAGCTTTACTATTAGTTAAAGTAAGTTTAACGAGCTTACTTTCTATTGGAATATTTAAATTAGCAATACCGTTTGTTGGGTTAGGGAAAATCTGATGTGATTGCGTATTCACTTCGTTTAAGCCAACAGGGTCCAGGCCTGGAACATCAACAATAATGGCTGTATCTTTACTTGATTTACAGTTGTTATTATTTGCAACCTCCAGTTTGATGGTGTATCTGCCATTTCGTGTAAAACTGATGTCCATTTTATTTGTCTTACAAATGGTATCGTTATTCATTAACCAATGCTGATAATGGAAACTATCGGCATGGTGTTGCGATGTACTTGTTAGTTCAATCTTGAAAGGTTCGATAGGTATTCTGGTGATGTTAAAATTGGCTTCAGGTTTACTTAAGATGGTAATAAAGTTGTGTTTAATTACCGTGTCGCAAATATTGTATTTAGAAATAAATAATTTAACAGTGTAAACTCCCGGGTTGCTGTAATAATGAACAGGATTAATTAAGTTGGAAGTACCCCCATCTCCAAAATCCCACGAAATTAAATCGGGAGTTACGGCTTTGTTGTAAACAAAATAAACATTATTGGCACCGCACGATATGATATTTCTGTTAGGGGAAAAATCATGTTGAATTTGTGCATGAATTGGCTTGCCAAATACAATGGCAAGGGTAATTAATAAGAGCGTTTTCATAGATTTGTAAATTTAGTGGTACAAACCTATGATGAGTATGCAGCGTAATGAAACAACTTTACGTTAGTGGAGGCATTAATTTACATAGGGTTACCGCTTATCACTCAACGTAATTTAGGTTCAGATGAGCGGAAAATAGAGGTGATAAGTGAGTAGAAGGAGTATTTAGGCTAGGATGTATTTGTACTTCGCTTAAGATTTTTTCAGAAAACAGGTTTTTAATACCATCATGGTTTTTTCAACTTTACCTTCAATTTCTTCATCATTATCAGTAAGTCTGATGTTTTTTACTACTGTTCCTCTTTTAAGTATGCCTGAAGAACCTTTTACTTTTAAATCTTTTATTAAATGAACTGAATCTCCTTCGTTTAATAACGTGCCGTTGCTATCTCTTACTTCCATGCGTTTTTTTTCAAAAATACAAAAAATATAGTTGAGCTTGATTAGACTGATAAAAGTTAGATTCTAATAAAAGCAAAACCGCTACAAAAACTACAATATTCAGTTTCTGTAACGGAGTGCAAGGGTTTAATGAGAACAGGCTAATTGCAGCCAATGGTTGGGACTGCAGTTAACAAACTTAACTATCTACAATACGAATGAGAATTCTATTTGTACTATTGAAAAAAAAATATATTTTCACATCTGTGAACAACCCTATCGAAAACAAATACATTGATGCTTTTAAGTGTGGTGATAATCAAGCACTAGGTCATATCTATGACTTATATGCAGTTAGACTTTCGATGTTAGCATACCGATATTTACAAAATACACAAGAATCGAAGGATGTGGTAATGGACGTTTTTGAAAAACTCATACAAATGAGTGTAGAAAAACGAAAGCTTCAAATTCCGCTTACTCCGGAAGGTTTTACAGGATGGATTATTACCATTACCAAAAACTATACACTTGATTTAATTAAACACAAAACAATTGTTGCTCGTTACCGAGCCCAAGGTTTAAACAGCGAACTGTATAGCGAATCAGATGCCGAGCGCGTATGGGACAAACAAACTGTTGACTATGTAATCAGTCAGTTGCACGAAAGTGAGCAAAAGGTAGCCAGTTTGCATTATGAAGGCTATTCGCATGAAGAAATTGCACAAAGATTAAATATTAGTTATAATACCGTTAGAAACCAATTATCCTCTGCTAAAAAGAAAATTCGTAAGTACATTTCCGCACCATTAATCGTCTTAATTATAAATATGTATTACCATGTCAGCCTATAAAATTAATGAAATTGTAGAAATTGCTCGCAAAGGTTCATCCACTGAATGGGAGCATGTACTTTATTTTATAAATAATTACCAAGGTGAGAACGATGAAATTCACGGTCTAAAACTTTTTGTACATAATCATATTGACAACAACCCTCGTCAGGCATTATTATCTTTTGTTTCAGATATTAAATTATCAAAGCCCCGAGAGTTTAGGTCGCTTAGGTTAATTCGTGTACCTAGTTGGATAATGGTTGTGGCTGCAGCGTTATTACTTGTTTCTGGTTTGATTATTAATCATTATGTTTATAAAGTTTCCATACATATGGTTGATGATGCATTGCCCATTTATTTATCAGATGATAATTTATGGTTGAATAAAGGCATGGCACAATACAAAAAGGGCGACTACAAAGCAGCTTTGGGGAATTTTGAAAAACTGAATTCAGATACTGGTGCTTATTATGCTGCAATTTGTTATGAGCTTACTGATCGTTACGCATTTAGCGTTAGTAAATTAAAAGAAGTTCCTCTGAATTCTGTTTTTTTTACAAAAGCGCAAATAAGATTGGCTGCTGTTTATATTGAACTTGGAAAAATTAATGATGCTAAAGTGTTATTAAATAACATTAAACCATCTGATGAAGAGGAAGCCCAACGCATAAAATCAATTAAAATTAGACTGTACTAACAACCAAACACAAACAGCAAACCCCAAAGTTAGTAAAATGGGTAACCAATCTTTAATACTTATTTTTTGACTAACAAAGTTTTGATCAGCTCCTGTATAAATAAAAGATTGCCATATTTTAGGATTACTATTTAATTTCTTAATCTCCTTTTTTGCCAGGTATAACGCATCGGAAGAAGAATATCCTTCGGCAAGATTTTTATAAAATAGGTTTAATAGTTGGGTTGTTATACCCTCTTCTACATTTCTTAATGCGCAAACAGTTCCTGCACCTCCGGCCGATAATGTTGCACGAGTAAATCCATCAATAATTCCGTTATGTTGCATAACGCCAACATTACTTTTACATGCTGCAAAAACAGCTAATGAATTTTTAGATTTTAGTTGCTCAAAGTCAATATCAAATAAAACACTGTCTTTTGTATTCAGTGCAGTATAAATCATAGGACGTTCAAGGTTATCAAAACTAGCATTTGCATGAGCAGATATTTGCAAAATTTTACTGTTTAACAAACCTTCCGCGAGTTCTTTTTTAGATGAATAATCAATAACCTGTGTGTTAAAATATTTTGAAATATTTCTGTTAATGGTAATCGACTCAGTAATTTCTGCTAAAGGGGTGTGGGTATAGTCAGGGTTCCATATAGTTACTTTATCAATAATTACTTCTTTCTTTTTAAACGTGACAAAGTGCGTTAATGAGGTAGCATAACTTATGTTGATGTAATCAAACACATAGCTTAGACTCGCATAGTTGTTACCTGATTTTTTGTCAACAAAACCTTCAAATAAAATAGGTTTACTAAAGTATGCAGGTGGAATAATGATGAGTTTTTTAACATTCGGACTTAGTGTTTCAAGCACTGGTTTAAGAAGAAGCGAATAACCTAAGTAAGCCTTGGTTTTATATGCTTCAACTTCATTATTTTCAATGCTGTTAAATAGGTCTTCTGGAAGGTTGCCCAATTGCTTTTTGCTTACTTTTAATACTAAACTAAGCTGTTTTTTTTGTTCTATGCTTTGTACCAGGAAAGTGAGCGAGTCGCTATCCAAAGTGCTGTAGCAAAAATAAGAAACCAATGCCTCTCGCTGACTTAAAAATTGTGCTACATACTCAGGTTGCGTAACCAGCTTGCTAAAGTAGTCGGGTGATTGATTTAAGCCGAGTTTACTTCCTTGTTCAATATCTACCATTTGTTGTAGCGAGGCATATAAATGTTGAGTAACACCAATTTGGGTAATGGGCTTATGCCTCATTAATTCAGCATATTTTAAAGCAAAACTCAGGTAGTTTTTGTTTTTGGTTTGATTATATAATTTAATGTACAATTTGGTAATACGTTGCTCTACAGGTGGGTTTTCACGGTTGTTGTATCTTCTGTAATAATAAAAACCTTCATAACGCAGCTTGTAATTATCTAACCATAAATTTTGTTTTGCCCAAACTAGTGCCCTATTTAAATGGTCTACATTTTTTGTTTGATTAAATTTTATCTCATATGCCCTGTCTAATAAGTGATAAATCGTACTCGATAGATTTATCAGGATGCCGTACCCGCCATCGTTTATATCAGATAACATACGCTCGGCTTGTGTGTAGTATTTTATCGATAAGTCAATGTTTTTTGTTGCATTAATATATCCTAAAATAGTTAGGTTATGAACCAGCTGAGGGTGATTTTTATGTTTTGATAAAATAAGGTTGTTTGAAATATTTATGTATGCTTGTAGTTTTTCTTTTGCTCCAATGTTTGTTGGTTTTTTTTCAAACTCATCCACCCAAACTAAAGCTGCTAACTGATATATTTTAGCTTTATAAAAGTAAAATTCATCAGGGAGGTCTTCCGCTAAATTTGTAGCTCTTTCTGTGTTTTTAATACGTTCAGATAATAATTGTTCATCTGCTTCATCATTGTTTCTTAGTGCTAAACCTAGTTGCAGATATGCAGTGCTGTGTAAATAAATGTCGGTAGTTTCTAATGCCTTGCTTAAAGCTTCTTTGGCATGGAATAATGCCTTTTGTTTTTTTTTATGATAATGGAAATACCTCGACAATCCAAGGTTATAATTTGCATTTGCTAGGTCATTAGTGGCAAGTTCGGGTAATATTGCTAATGAGTCGGTGTAAGATTTGCTAAGCTCTTGCTCATTTAAAATACTACAAAGTTGAATATGGTAGCTGTAATAAGTGGGCTTACTTAAAATGGACTTGTGTTTTAGTAACCACATTTTAGCAGATGCCCATTTCCCTTCGTTTAAGTATGTTAAAAATTGATTGGCTTTGGAATTACTGCATATTATACAAAATAAGATAACAATTAAGTGCTTATGTATTTGCTTTAGCATGGTTAGGTTAGGTTATACGAGTAGTTTCAATATTAAGTTTTAAGCCCGAGATATAAAAGAAGGAAATAACCAAAGAGGTACATCTCAAATAATTTATTTAATTTGTACAAAAACGAAAGTAATGGATAATCAAAATATATCAATTAATGCAAATAAAGCACCCGAACCTGTTGGTTTATACCCCCATGCCAAACGAGTAGGGAATTTATTGTTCTTGTCTGGTGTTGGACCAAGAGAGCGTGGTACAAAAAAAATACCGGGCGTGGAGTTAAATGAGAATGGCGAAATTGTTTCCTATAATATAGAAGCCCAATGCCGCAGTGTATTTAATAATATTAAACTAATATTGGAAGCAAGTGGAAGTAATTGGAGTAACATCGTTGATGTAACTGTTTTTTTAACCAACATGAAAGATGATTTTGCTACCTACAACAAGCTTTGGGCTGAATATTTTGCAGAGAATCCGCCATGTAGAACTACAATTGAAATCAATTGTTTACCAACACCTATTGCTATTGAATTAAAGGTGATTGCTACCATTGATTAATTTTTAATCTATTTATTTATTACCTTGTACATAACTTAATACCATTTCTCTTTATGAAATTACATACTGTTGATACCGGACTCTTTAAACTTGATGGTGGAGCTATGTTTGGCGTTGTACCCAAAATAATTTGGAATAAACTTAATCCTGCCGATAACAACAACATGATTAGTTTAGCCATGCGTTGTTTGTTGATTGAAGATGGTAATCAACTTATTTTAATTGATAATGGTATTGGTAATAAACAAGATGAAAAGTTTTTTTCACATTACTATTTACATGGTGATACCACATTGGAAAAATCGTTAAATAAATTGGGGTTTACCTCAAACGATATAACAGACATGGTGCTTACTCACTTGCATTTCGACCATTGTGGTGGTAGCATAAATTGGAATAAAGATAAAACCGGTTTTGAAGCGGCTTTTAAAAATGCAAATTATTGGGCAGGCGAGGAGCAGTGGTACGAATCTATTAAACCCAATGCACGTGAGAAAGCCTCATTTTTAAAAGACAACATATTGCCAATTGAACAAACTGGACAACTTAATTTCATAAATGAAGCAACAGTAGTTAATCCTAATATTTCTTTCAAATTTACTTATGGACACACCAATGGAATGGTTCATCCAATTATAAAATTTAAAGGATACACCATTATGTATATGGCCGATTTGGTTCCAACCCAAGCGCACTTACCCATACCTTACGTAATGGGATATGATATGCGTCCGTTAAATGCCATGAGTGAAAAAGAAGCGGTGTTAAAAGAGGCTGCAGATAACAGTTATATCTTGTTTTTTGAACACGACCCAACATTAGAAGCCTGCACTGTAATGCACACCGAAAAAGGTGTGCGTAAACAAAACGATGTTATCATTAGCGAATTGTAAGTTTTTAGTAAGCTTATATTAACAGCATACGTTTTAATGTAGTTTTTAAGTTAGTAAGGTAACTAAACCAAACTATCATGCTACATTTATTAACTGCAACAAACAATTTGGATGAAGTTGTTTTTGCCAATCGCAACAAAGCATATGGTGCTTATCAAATTCGTAAACACTATAATCTTACTCTTACCCGATCTGTGTTTATCGTGTTATCCACTTTCATTGTATTTTTTTTTATTGGTTTAATTCCAAATGTTCAACCCATCAAAATCTCAAAACCGATTAATGATGTTGTAAATTGGATTGATACAGAAATCGAAATCCCGATAACCGATGTAACACTTCAACAACAATCAAACTTTGCAGCTAGTGGCAATTCAGCAAACGAATCATATGAAATTACTACCGATAAAAAAGTGGTCCAAAACATAGTTACTACGGCCGCATCCACTTTTTCATCAAGCAACCTCAATACTGAAATTTTAGGTAAAGGTTTTAATCCACTAAACGGGTTACCCGGTAAAATAACAACTAATGCAAATCCAACAACTTCATTCACAACATTAGAAGAAAATATGCCAATATTTAATAATGGTGAAGGTGAACTAATGGATTATTTACAAAGCAATATTTCTTATCCTGAAAGGGCAAGGTCTGCTCAAGTTACTGGACGAGTAATAGTGGTTTTTGATGTGGATGCAAATGGTAATGTAGCCAATATTGAAGTAGAACAAGGAATTGGTTTTGGCTGTGATGAAGAAGCAGTGAGGGTGATAGAAAGCATGCCCCGTTGGAAACCTGCTATTCAAAATGGTGCTGCTAAATCGGTACGCATGCGTTTACCTATAGAGTTTCAGTTAAATTAGAATAAAGAATTTTTTCCGTATCCCGGAAAAGCCCCAAAATGTTTGTAGGCTTTTTCAGTTACTTCTCTTCCGCGAGGTGTACGTGACATAAATCCTTCTTGAATTAAGTATGGCTCGTAAACTTCTTCAATGGTTCCACCTTCTTCGCCAATGGCTGTTGCAATGGTATTTATGCCTACAGGACCACCTTTAAACTTTTCAATAATGGTACGCAGTATTTTGTTGTCCATTTCATCTAATCCTTCCGAATCAACATTTAAGGCATTAAGAGCGTATTTGGCAATTTCAAGTGTAATAACACCATCACCTTTTATCTGCGCAAAATCTCGGGTTCTTCGTAGTAAAGCATTGCCAATACGTGGAGTACCCCTACTTCTCCTAGCTATTTCATCTGCTGCTTCAGAGTGTATTGGTGTATTTATGATTTGCGATGATCGGGTGATGATTTTTTTCATCAATGCCCTGTCGTAATACTCCAATCTTGAATTGATACCAAAACGTGCACGAAGGGGAGAAGTAAGCAAACCCGAACGTGTAGTTGCGCCAATTAAAGTAAACGGATTTATTTCTAATTGAATACTTCTTGCATTGGGTCCAGAATCGATCATGATATCAATGCGGTAATCTTCCATAGCCGAGTATAAAAACTCTTCCACAACTGGACTTAAGCGGTGTATTTCATCAATAAAAAGCACATCACCCTTTTCTAGATTGGTCAATAAACCGGCTAAATCGCCTGGTTTTTCTAATACAGGTCCTGATGTGGTTTTTATATTGCTGCCTAATTCTTGTGCAATGATGTAAGATAAAGTTGTTTTTCCTAAACCCGGAGGGCCGTGCAATAAAACATGGTCTAAGGCTTCGCCACGCTGAACTGCAGCTTGAACAAAAACCCTTAGGTTTTCAAGTATTTTTTCTTGACCGGTAAAATCACTAAAAGTTTGAGGACGCAAAACGCGTTCAAATTCTTGCTCAGGTCCAGTTAAATTTTCGTCTTCCGTATTTAAATTTGGGTTACGCACACTGCGAATATATTGCTTTTACTATTCTTTACTAAATAGCCATTTGGCTATCAATTTATAACTAGGTTTTTTGCCATACATTAATATTCCGATTCTGTATATTCTTCCCGCTATCCAAGTGGTAAAAATAAAACCAATAACCAAACTAATCATCGAAACTACAACTTGCCATGTTGGTACATCAAAAGGTAAACGCACCATCATTACCACCGGAGATGTAAATGGAATAACCGAAAGCCAAAATGCTAAAGTTCCGTTCGGGTCGGAAGTGATAGCGCTTTGTGCAATTACCAATGCAAATATTAAAGGCATGGTTATAGGTAGCATAAATTGTTGTGTGTCTGTTTCATTATCTACAGCAGAGCCTATAGCGGCAAATAAAGCACCGTAAAACAAATATCCTCCAATAAAGTAAAACAGAAACATACCAATAAAATAAACAAAATTGAAGTTAATTAAAGCTTCCATGATTTCGCTAATCTCCCCATTAGAACTTACTTGTCCACCTTGCGCCAGTGCTTGTTGCGCATCTGCACCCATACCCATGTTGCTCATGATAGCACCTGAAACACCACTTCCAAATACACTTACCAATACAATCCAAATGGTAAACTGGGTAATTCCTACCAAGGCAATGCCTGTTATTTTCCCCATCATCAACTCGAATGGTTTTACTGACGAAATAATAACTTCAACAATTCTGTTTGATTTCTCTTCAATAACACCACGCATAATTTGCACACCATACATAAATATAAACATGTAAATCATAATTGCACCAATGTAACCCAAAACTGTGCTTGCTCCAACGTTTCCGCTCTCAAGGCCCTTTTCGGTTACTTTAATGGTGCTAATATTTATGCTAGTTTGGTTTATGGTTTTTAGGGCTAACGCATCTATGCCATTGTTTTTAAGTAGGGTGTTTTTTACTTCATTTTCCAATTGTTTTTCTATGTACAACACCGTACTTAATCCTGCTTGATCTTTGGTATATAAAGATACCTTTTTCAAACTATCGGGTGTTGTATTGGGTATTACCAATAAAGCGTAATAATCTTCATCTGTTAAAAATTGCTGTTCTTTTTCTTGTTCAACAAAACCGAAAGTAAACTCCATACTTTCACTGTTTTTAAGTTTACCAACGTAGTTGCCACTCTTGTCGCTTACATAAATTTTCTTTTTAGATGCACCAATGTCTTTATTAATGGCGAAATAAAATATCAAACCATAAAATAAAACAATAAGTAATGGCGCAACTAGAGTCATTACTATAAACGATTTTTTTCTAACGCGGGTAATAAACTCTCGTTGGGTAACTAAAAAAATTTTGTGGAGCATGTGTTCTAAATTTGGTGTAAGCTAATAGCATTTAAATTTATATCAAAACAAGTAAGGATAAAAGGGTTTTTATTTAAATAAATGGCATAAAAAAACCTTCCGTTTTACGGGAAGGTTTTTAATCATATTGAAGAATATGTTTAATTATTTCTTTTCTTCTTTTTTAGGTGCGTTTAATGCTTGGCTGGCTTCCATACTAATAGAAGACTTGTCAATGCGCATACGTGTACCTTCGCTGTTTAAGATAAATGTGGTTTCATCCATTTTCTCAATTTTGCCATGTACACCACCTATGGTTACTACCTTATCTCCTTCACCTAATGCTTCTCTAAATTTTTTCTGAGCTTTGGTTTTTTTCATTTGAGGATAAATCATGAAGAAATAAAATACCACCATGATTAAAATTAATGGAAGAAAACTTCCAATTCCTCCGCCACCAGATTGTGGACCCATCATCAATAAAATGTTTGTCATTGTTATTTTTAGTTAATATGTTAAAATAATTTATTTACTCTATTACTTCTCCGCCTATGGTCAATACGGTTTCTCTTAATTCTGTGTTACATGTTAATGTAATTGTTTTTTCAAACACACCAACTTTACCCTTGCTATCAAACTTCACTTTAATCAAACCGTCTTCACCAGATTTAATAATTCCTTTCGGGTATTCGGGTACTGTACAACCACAACTTGCAGTTGCATTTGCAATTAATAAATCGCCATTACCAGTGTTTTTAAACTTAAAACTATACTCAGCATAATCACCTTCTTTGATGATGCCGAAGTTATGTTTGTCTTCTTCAAAGGTTATTAACGGTTTTCCTTGATTTGTTTGATTTAAACTATCAGCTGTAGCCGAAATGTTAATAACATTAGTGGGTAGTTTATTTGCTTTTTCGTTGTTGCATGCTATTAATAAAACAGACAAAATACCGGTATTTATAATTAGTTTTTTCATAGTGTTTATTCTACTAAACCACGACCTAATTTATTTAATTTGTTGCCTTGTTTTAACTCTTGATGTATCTTGTCTAATACCCCGTTTATAAAACCGTGGCTGTTAGGCGTTGAGTACAACTTGGCTAACTCTAAATATTCGTTGATACTTACTTTAACCGGGATATACGGAAAATGAAGTACTTCACACAAAGCCATACGCATCAATAACAAATCAACTACTGCTAAACGATCTGCATCCCAGTTTTTGGTTTTAGCACTAATTAATTCGGTAAGTTCTTCTTCGTAATTTGCTGTTCGTTTAAAGAGCTCTTTTAAAAATGCTTCGTCATCTTCATTGTCTAACTCTTCAGCTAAGAAATTACCCGCACTATTTTCTTTCAATGCAGAAATTGTTTTAAGCAATTGGGTGTATACCATTGTTTGGTCGTCTTCCCAATTTATATAACGTTCTTCTATATAGTTTTCGTAATCTTCACTTTCTGCAACAAACGCTTCATACATTTCAATTAAGATACTTTTGTCTTCAAAAAAAGTATGCTCACTTTTGGTGGCATATTTAGCAAATGCTTCATTCTTTTTAATTAATGCAAGCAATTGTTTAAATAAATCTTTGTTATTGTTCCAATGGCATTTGTGCAGTTTAATTTGATCCGCTAGATATTGGTTTTCTTCCAATAAAATAATGGCCTTATTGTTATATAAAGCTTCAAGCGGAGTAATTAATGATTGAATAGGAATGTATTTAGCTTTTTGCGTTTCTAACTCAAGCGATACAAAATGACGGAAGGCAGCAGGAAAAGCCATCAGATAAACATAAAGCTCATACGTTTTATTTAAACTTTTGGTTAAGTTTTTTTCATGTAAGCTGCGGTTGGCTTGCTCGTCCTGGGAATAGGCGTATAATGCCTGAAATACCTTAATACGCAAAAATCTTCTGTTAAACATTTAAAGAACCTTGTAATAATGTGGTGCAAAAATAAAAAAGAATGTCGGGTTACAAAATATAACCCGACATTACTTTGAAAATTATTACTAAGTATTTCTAATTAGTAGGTAGAACCTACTTGTAACATGTCATTAATACGTTTTTCAGCCAACTCCATTGCAGCTTTTTGCGTATGGATGTTATTTGCTGCAGCCATTTTAAAAATATCGCTAGTTACATTAAAAATATGCTCGGTGTTACGGAATGCTGTTTCGCGGTTGTAACCAATGTGTTCTTGATAAACGTTAATTAAACCACCGGCATTAATTAAAAAATCGGGTGCGTAAGAAATTCCTTTTTCAACTAACATTGGCCCATGTATATTTTCATCAGCTAATTGATTGTTGGCAGCACCTGCAATTACTTTAGCCTTTAGTTTGCTAATATTTTCGGTGTTTAATATGGCACCTAATGCACATGGTGCAAAAACATCTACATCTAAACCGTAAATTTCATCACCTTTAACAACTGTTGCGCCAAATTCTTTGCTGTATTTAGCCAACATTTCTTCATTAATATCTGTAATAAACAGTTTAGCACCTTCTTTGTGTAAATGCTCTAATAAGTGACCGCCTACTTTACCAATACCTTGAACGGCTACTTTTTTGCCATTTAAACTTTCGTTGCCAAAAGCATGTTTAACCGCAGCTTTCATACCCATGTATACGCCATAAGCAGTAACTGGACTTGGATCTCCGCCTCCACCCATGCTTTCAGGTAAACCAACCACGTGGTCAGTTTCCATGTTCACATATTCCATATCACGGGTTGTGGTGTTTACGTCTTCGGCAGTAATGTATTTACCATTTAAGTTTTCAACAAAACGACCGAACTTACGCATCAATGCTTCAGTTTTAATCGTTTTTGCATCACCAATAATAACAGCTTTAGCACCACCTAAATTTAGTCCACTAATTGCGGCTTTGTAAGTCATACCTCTTGATAAACGTAAAACGTCATTCAATGCTTCTGCATCACTTGCATAATTCCAAACGCGTGTACCTCCTAATCCGGGGCCTAACACGGTATTGTGTATAGCAATAATTGCTTTTAAGCCGGTATGTTTATCCTGGCAAAAAACCAATTTCTCGTGGTTATGAGCTTGTAATTGTGAAAAAATGTCGATTTCGGCTGCTTCAGCCATTTGGGTTGTTGACATAATTGGCTTTATTTTAAAGTTAAAAAGAGGTGCAAAAGTAAACCAAAATTTCTTTTTTCATAATTTAGGCTCTAACATACTGATGTTTAGTAGTTCTTATTCTAAATTAAAGCAAACATATGCTACTTTAACTCCGCTTTTTTGTGTTGCTTTGCCCTAGTTATATTACAATGAAATCACTTAAACATTTAAATAAATATTTTTACAAATACAGATACCGCTTGTTATTGGGTATGTTGTTTGTTATCATCTCAAATTTATTTTCTGCTTTTCCTGCCAAAGCTGTGAGTTTAGCCATCGATTTATTGTTAGATAACCTAACCACGTACAAACTTTTTGAATTCACTCAAATACAAGTAATGGTAAGTCAAAGTGTAACCAAAGTGGTATTGTTTTTTGCTTTGCTAATTATTGTTTTCGCAATTATTCGCGGTTTTTTTATGTTTTTAATGCGCCAAAGCATTATTGTTATGAGTAGGTTGATAGAGTTCGACTTAAAAAATGAAGTTTTTAACCACTACCAGCAATTATCTCCTGCGTTTTATCGTAAAAACAATACGGGAGATTTAATGGCTAGGATTAGCGAGGATGTAAGTAGGGTACGCATGTACATTGGTCCGGCTATTATGTATTTTACCAACTTAATAGCTACTTTTCTGGTAGTAATACCTATTATGTTTGCTGTGCACGTTAAGTTGGCGTTATTTGTTTTATTACCATTGCCAATATTGTCGTATGCCATTTTTAGAATTAATAATACCATCAATAAAAGGAGCGATGCCATACAAAGTCAGCTTTCTAACATAACTGGATTTGCACAGGAAACATACAGTGGTATTCGTGTTGTAAAGGCGTTTGGGGCTGAAACAAACTTTAGATTAGACTTTGAAAAAGAGGCTAACGAATACAAAAAACGTAGTATGAGCCTTGCCAAAGTGGATGCAACATTTTTTCCATTGATGCTTTTTTTAACGGGGTTAAGTACACTAATTACCGTTTTTTTAGGAGGTGTTTTTGTTTTGAAGGGAGAGATAACTTTAGGTAATATTACCGAGTTTGTAATTTATGTAAACTTGCTAACTTGGCCTGTCGCTTCTCTTGGTTGGACATCTTCTTTGGTGCAGCGCGCTGCTGCCTCACAAGAAAGATTGAATGAGTTCTTACACACACAGCCCGAAATCATTAATCCTACCGTTGACCCTTTTATTTTTAATGATAAGATAGATTTTAATCAGGTAAGTTATAGGTATGAAGGTAAAACAGATTATGCATTAAAGGGTATTAATATCACTTTAAAAAAAGGAAAAACACTTGCAATATTAGGTACTACAGGTAGTGGTAAAAGTACATTGGTGCAATTGCTGTTGCGTATGATGGATGTAACTGATGGTTCGATTTTAGTTGATGGCAAAAATCTAAATGAGATAAATTTGCACGATTTTAAAAAACACATTGGTTATGCTCCGCAAGATGTTTTTTTGTTTAGCGATTCAGTAGCAAATAATATTTCTTTTGGCATATCGCAAATAGAGCCTGGTTTGAAACAAAAAATTGAATTGGCAGCAGATCAGGCCGCATTGTTATCAAGTATTGAAGATTTTCCAGATGGCATGGATACCATGATTGGTGAAAGAGGTGTTACTTTATCAGGTGGACAAAAACAAAGGGTTTCCATTGCAAGAACACTCATTAAAAATCCGGATTTGTTAATATTTGACGATTGCCTATCGGCTGTAGATACTAAAACAGAGGCTGAAATTTTAAATAACCTTAAGAAAATAATGCGAGAAAAAACATCCATAATTATTAGTCACAGGGTTTCTACCGTTAAAGATGCTGACCACATTATTTTATTAGACAATGGTGAGATAGCTGAGCAAGGAACACATAATACTTTAATGATGTTAAACGAACGTTATGCAGAGTTATATCAAAGCCAACTGTTAGAAGAAGTGCTTTAAAACCATTAACATGTCATAACTTGATTGTAAGGGCATTTGGCGCTTGTTAATAAATAATTTTGAAATGTAATAAGCATGGTTTATTTTGGCCCAACTTTTAATTAAGAAACAAATATAAAACACGAAAAACTGCATTACCAATGGAGGATTTTAGAAAAGGCGATCAACAAGAGATTTTCTCAAAGAAAATCAGGGCAGGAAAAAGAACTTATTTCTTTGATGTGAAATCAACAAAGGGTAACGACTACTTCATTACAATTACTGAAAGTAAAAAACGTTTTGATGACGGTAGTTTTGTTAAGCACAAAATTTTCTTGTACAAAGAAGACTTTAACAAATTTATGGAAGCACTTAACGAAACAGTTAACCATGTTAAAACAGAACTCATGCCAGAGTATAACTTCGATGAGTTTAATAGAGATAATTACGAAAGACCAGAGTTTAACGAAGAAAATTAAAAACTGCTTGTAATATCAACACAAAAACTATTTTTGTAACAACTTTAATTAAATAAATATGAAAAAAGTAATCAAAACCATTATGATGCTATTCGTAGCGTCAGCTTTTGTACTGACATCTTGCTCAGACGAGGAAGTCAAAGATGTAGAATTAACCATGATTCCGGCTGCAGTTTCAGGAACTCACTTTGTTTCTGATACATTAACTATTAGATTAAATGCCACCGGTAACGATGACAACAAATTAAAATCTATTAAAATTACTAAAGCTATTGCTGGTCAACCAGGTGTTATCACAATGTACGAAAACACTAAACTAAGTGGAACTGCTTTTATTTATGAATTAAAAGATACATTTGAGTCTGGCGAGGTTGGTGTTAATACAATAACTATCACCTTAACAGGAGAAAAAGGTACTGCTCAGACCAAAACATACACAGCCACTGTTAGAGCCATCGGTTTAATTGAGTCTACTCAAACACCAGTATCGTTGTTCGGTCAAGCAGCAGGTGCAGAAACACAGCAATTTGTTGCGCTTAATAGTTTCTCTACATATACTATTGGTGATGCAACTGCAAACAGCAATGCTCAATTGAAAAATTCTATCGATTTAGCATTCTACTACGGTGCATCAAATAAATTCTCTTTAGCTAGTTTAGATGATGCTGTAATGCATACTGTATATACAGGTTTATCTACTTTTTGGACTTCTGCAGATAATAGCAGAATTACAGGCTTGTACAAAGCAACAGGTCAAGTTAATTATGCGACTATGGAAGCAAGCGGTTCTGATAAAGACCTATTGTTATTTGCCGAAGGTAAAACATTTAGTAAAGCAATTAACAACATAGCAGTAAACGATTTAATCCTATTCAAAACCAAAGAGGGTAAATTCGGCCTATTAAAAGTGACTGAAACTACAGGTGCTACTAACAGTACAGCTGTTATGAGCTTTGACGGATTAGTTCAAAAATAATTTAACGTAAAAGTTAATCTAAAAAGCCGCCTCGATGATTGTCGAGGCGGCTTTTGTTTTTTTATCAAAACTAAAAACATTTGATAGTATATTCACGGCATGAAAAAAATTGCAATTTTCACATCAGGAGGCGACTCCCCGGGAATGAATGCTTGCATCAGAGCAGCTGTTAGAACTGCAATGTATAATGGAGTAGAAGTGGTTGGCATAGAACGTGGTTTTTCAGGAATGATAAACAATGAATTTATTCAACTTAATGCACGCTCGGTAAGTAATATTGTTCAAAGAGGAGGTACCATATTAAAAACTGCTAGAAGTAAAGAATTTATGACTTCAGAGGGCAGAAGACAAGCCAATCAAAATTTGATAAATAATGGAGTAGAAGGGTTAATATGTATCGGAGGAAACGGTTCTTTTACAGGCGCTAAAATATTGTACGAAGAATTTGGAATACCTTGTATTGGGGCGCCAGGCACAATAGATAATGATTTATTTGGAACTGATTTTACTATCGGCTTTGATACTGCTGTAAACACAGCCGTTGAAGCAATAGATAAAATACGTGATACTGCCGATTCACATGATAGGGTATTTTTTATTGAAGTAATGGGCCGTCATGCTGGTTACATTGCCCTTGCTGCAGGAATAGCAGGTGGGGCAGAGAGTATTTTGATACCTGAGTCAGCTGAAGATTGGCATAAAATGATTGATTTATTTACCGGTGATAAGCGCAGTAAAAAAGCGTTTAGCATTGTTGTTGTTGCCGAAGGAGAAGAACATGGAGGAGCTATGCAAATTGTAGAACATTTAAAATCAATACAACCAGATTTTGAAGCGCGCGTAACCATACTTGGCCACATACAACGTGGCGGTTCTCCATCAGCATATGATAGGGTTTTAGCATCTCGTTTAGGTAATGCATCAGTGGAGGCTTTGCTCCGTGGTGAAACCAATAAAATGGCTGGATTACGCAACAATATGGTAGTTTTAACCTCTTTTGATGAAGCTATAAATAAAGTAAAGCACCTTAATCCTGATTTACTTCGTTTAGTTGATGTATTCAACTGTTAGGTAACTTTATTTTATAACCTCGTACAATTCCTTAATTTTGCCTCCCATATATGGAAGAAAAAGTATTTATCATCGATTTTGGTTCTCAATATACCCAATTAATCGCCCGCAGACTCCGCGAATTAAATGTTTACTCAGAAATTTATCCATGCACACACATGCCTCAATTTGACGAGGATGTTAAAGCTGTAATTCTTTCTGGTAGCCCATATTCTGTTAACGATGGTCTTCTACCTGCTGTAGATTTAAGTGAAATTCGTGGTAAATATCCTTTGTTAGGCGTTTGTTATGGTGCTCAATATTTGGCGCAAAGTAATGGAGGTAAAGTAACACCATCAAAAATTCGTGAATATGGAAGGGCGCACATAAGTGCGGTTAACGATGACAAATTATTTAAAAATATAAATATTGGTTCTCAAGTTTGGATGAGCCATGGTGATACAATTACAGAAATCCCACAAAATTTTAAGGTAATTGCTAGTACACAAGATGTAAAAGTAGCCGCATTTAAAATTGAGGGAGAATCAACTTACGCCATTCAATTTCATCCAGAGGTTACGCATAGTATTGATGGTAAATTACTACTTGAAAATTTCATAAAAGATGTGGCTGGTTTAACTCAAAACTGGACGCCAACTCATTTTATAGAAAGTACCACTGCCGAACTAAAAAGTAAATTAGGCGATGATAAAGTAATTTTGGGTTTATCAGGTGGTGTTGATTCCTCTGTTGCAGCTGTATTGTTGCATCAAGCCATTGGTAAAAACCTAACTGGTATTTTTATTGATAATGGATTGTTACGTAAGGATGAATTTAACCAAGTATTAGAAGCATACAAAGGCATGGGCTTAAACGTAATAGGAGTTGATGCTCGCGAAAAGTTTTTAAGTCAACTTGAAGGTGTTACAGATCCTGAGGCTAAACGTAAAGCAATTGGCCGCGTTTTTATTGAGGTATTTGATGAAGAAGCTCACAAAATACAAAACGTAAAATGGTTAGCACAAGGTACTATTTATCCAGATGTTATCGAATCAGTTAGTGTTAAAGGCCCTTCGGCAACTATAAAATCTCATCACAATGTGGGGGGGCTGCCCGAGAAAATGAAGCTAAAAATTGTAGAGCCGTTACGTATGTTGTTTAAAGACGAAGTACGTTTAGTTGGCGCTGCATTAGGTATTAGCCAAGTCATTTTAGGCCGCCATCCTTTTCCTGGTCCAGGTTTGGCAATTCGTATTTTAGGTGAAATAACTCAAGAAAAAGTAGATATTTTACAAGAAGCAGATGCCATATTTATAAATGAGTTAAAAGCTCAAGGTTTATATGATCAAGTTTGGCAGGCTGGTGCTATATTTTTGCCCGTTCAAAGTGTTGGTGTAATGGGTGATGAGCGTACTTATCAGCATGTAATATGCCTACGTGCAGTAACTAGTGTTGATGGAATGACAGCTGATTGGAGCCATTTACCTTATCAGTTTTTAGCTGATGTATCCAATAAAATTATTAATAGAGTAAAAGGAATTAATCGTGTTGTTTACGATATCAGCTCTAAACCTCCCGCAACTATCGAATGGGAATAAAATAATAGTAAAAAGTTTAAAAAGCTCCTTTGTTCAATCATCGGAGCTTTTTCGTTTAATGACAAAAATCTTTTTGTTTTGGCAATCCATTTGCATGCTTACATGTTAAATTCATAATATGATTACAGTAAGAGTTGGAGGTGTTCCTGAACACTTTAATTTAGCTTGGCATTTAGCCATCGAGTCAGGAATGTTTGCCCAAAAAGGTATTCAGATTAATTGGGTTGATGTTCCAGGAGGTACAGGTGCAATGTGTAAAGCATTACGCGACAATGAACTTGATTTGGCTATTGCTTTAACGGAAGGTGTAGTAAGTGATATTATGCAAGGTAATCCTAGTAAAATTGTTCAATTCTATGTTAACTCGTCTTTACGTTGGGGGATCTTTGTCAATGCAAAATCAAATATTACGGGTATAGATAAAATGCAGGGACATAAATATGCAATCAGCCGTTATAAATCGGGCTCACATCTTATGGCATATGTTAACGCAAGCAATCATAATTTACAGATAAACGATGATACTGATTTTGAAGTGGTAGGAAATTTAGAAGGTGCTCGCAAGGCATTGGCAGATAATACGGCACAGCTATTTATGTGGGAGAAGTTTACAACCAAACCTTATGTTGATAATGGCGAATTTAAAATGATAGGGGAGTGCAGTACACCTTGGCCATGTTTTGTGGTTGCCGCAACAAATGATTTTATTGCCCAAAACGAACAAGTGTTGAACGAAATTTTAAGTATAGTAAATTTAAGTTGCCTGATATTAAAAAATAACAGCAAGGCTCCTAATTTGATAGCAGATAGGTATGGTATTAAAGAAAATGATGCCATGCTTTGGTTTAAAGAATTAGAGTATGCATACCATCCGGAAATGAATGAGGAACAATTGAACAAGGTTTTAACTAAGTTATTGCAGTTTAATATTATTAAGCGTAAGCCAGAACTCATTGAAATTTGCTACGAAAAAAACATAGAGTTAGTTTAGTTTTCAGGATTACATCACTTCAATATTTATTCCACTTCAAAAAAATATTCTTTAAGTGTATTTATGTTTACAACCAGTTATTAATGGCTTATACGATTATTTATGGTTAATGTATTGTTTGAAATTACTTATATATTGCATCGCATTACATAGCCAATTTTGTAAAGTTAAATCAAATATATAACACATGATATTAATAGCCGATAGTGGTTCAACTAAAACCGATTGGGCCTTGATTAATCCTGAAAATAATTCATTTGCCAACTACCATACTGTAGGTTACAATCCCTATTTTATAAATACGGAATCTATTTGTTTTTCTTTAAGTGAAAATTTAGTGAAATATTTTGATGCAGGATTGGTTCATGAATTGCATTTTTATGGAGCAGGTTGTGCTACACATTCAAAGCGGAAAATTATTGAAGATGCATTAAGTAAAACCTTTCCTCATGCAAAAATAAATGTTGGTCACGATTTATTAGGCAGTGCAAGAGCATTGCTTGGTAACGAGAGTGGTTTTGCAGCAATTTTAGGAACTGGGGCTAATACATGTATATATGATGGAAACGATTGTGTAATGAATATAGACTCATTAGGTTATTTGTTAGGTGATGAGGGAAGTGGTAGCTATATTGGAAGAAAAATTGTTCGCGATTTTATGCGGAACCGTCTGGAACCTGAATTGCAGGCACGTTTTAAAGAACGTTTTCAGATTGAAAGTAACGAGCAAATTTATCAAACATTATACACCACACAGTTTCCAAATCGTTACCTCGCTGGTTTTTGTAAATTCGCAGATGAGTATGTTAATCATCCATACATAAGAAATAAAGTTCGGGATTCATTTCGTGATTTTTTCAAAAACTTGGTAAGTAAATATCCTAATTATAACCAATATTCTTTTAACTGCGTAGGCTCAGTAGGATATGTGTTTAGAGATATTTTAATCGAAGTAGCGAGTAGTTATGACATGAAAGTGGGGAAAATAATTCAGTCACCGTTAAACGACTTGGTTCAATTTCATATTAAAAACATAAATAAAAAATAAACCACCAATTGTATTAAACAATAAAGGCTGCCTCAAGAGGCAGCCTTTATTGTTATTGCTTGTTTGTATTATTGTACAATGGTCATTTCGTTTACAATGTTTGGTGCTTGGCCGTATTTTTCAACCAACCACAACACATAGCGAATATCTACACTAATGGTGCGTTTGTTTTTAGGATCAAAGTGAATGTTTCCACTCATTGCTTCCCAATTTCCATCAAAAGCTAAACCAATAATTCTACCTTCACCATCTATTACAGGGCTACCGCTGTTACCACCGGTAATATCATTATCACTTAAAAAAGCTACAGGTAATTTGCCGTTTTTCATGGCATATCTTCCGTAATCTTTCTTTTCGTGTAACTCCTTCAACCTGTCAGGAATAGCAAACTCTGTATTTCCGACATGTTTTTTATTCTTCTCTATCACACCGTCTAAGTCAGTAAATAATGGATATTTACCATAAGCTTTTACACTTCCGTAAGTTAAACGTAGCGATGAGTTCGCATCAGGATAGAATTCTTTTCCTGCATTCATTTCCATCAAACCTTTTATGTAAGTACGTCCATGAGCTAAAATGGTTTCGTTATATAAATCAACCTTGCCTTTAAATGCTGTATTATAATGTTTACGGAATGCATCAAAATGTTTGAAAGCAACATCGTTTTTTAACATACTTAAACGAGGGTTTTTAATAAAACCTCTGGTCATTTCTGTGCTTGTAAAAATGCTGTTATCAAACACATAATCAGTATATGCTTTAATGGCCTCACGTGGAGTAGCGCCATATTTCAAAATAACTTCAGCAAAGTATGGTACTTGTTGGTCTTTAGGAATATTGTTGTAATAAAGTAATAAAATGCTATCAAAAAGTCTTTTATCAGCACCAACAATTGGTTCATCATATGGTAAATCATTTACTGCGTCAATAAGTTGCTTTTTTAGTCTAGGTAATTTAGCGGTATCATTTTTGGTTACAGCATCTTCTAGCATAGAAGCAAATTGAGCATATTTAATTACTGTAGGTGCATAAATACCTTCGCGTAGGTATGTGGTTTGCAAGCTGTACGGCTTATATGCAGCAAACGTTTTTTCAACTTCAGCCAATAAATTTTTGTAGTCAGCTTTATCTTTCGCCCAGGCAGCAAATGCTTTTTCTTCTTTCTGTTTTTGCTCAAATACTTTATTGTTTTTAAGTTGTTCTGCTTCCCCTCTAAAATATTTCCAATAATTAGATACGCTGGCAAAATCACCTGATAATTTTAAACGGATATCAGTGTCTTTTTTCATTTCTTCTCTCCATGCATTTAACCTTACATCACGTAACGCTACAATTGCAGGGTCAACTAAGTCTGTTGCAATTTGTACACCTTGGCTAAACTCATAACGATTTGTTCTGCCCGGGAAACCCATAATCATGGCATAATCACCATTATTGATACCTTTTAAATTAATAGGTAAATGGTGTTTTGCTTTTAAAGGAACATTTTCAGGTGAATATTTAGCTGGCTTTCCATCTTTGCCCATATAAACTCGGAACATGCTGAAATCTCCGGTATGGCGCGGCCACATCCAATTATCAGTTTCCCCACCAAACTTACCAATGTTTTGAGGTGGAGTTCCCACTAAACGAATATCTGTAAAACGCTCAAATGTAAATACATAATAAGCATTGCCTTTAAACATTTCGCGGCATTGTGCTTCGTAGTGGGTTCCTTTAGTTACACGTTCAACAATAGTTTTATATAAACCAGGTAATTTAGCAGTACGTTCTTTCTCACTCAAACCTTTTACAGCGTCTAATACTTCTGTGGTTATATCATCAACCTTAACAACAAAAGCTACGGTTAAACCCGCAACAGGTCTTTCTTCTTGGTAGTTTTTGGCCCAAAAACCATTGTCTAAAATATTATCGACACTGGTACTTAAATTACTGATGTAATCGTAACCACAATGGTGATTGGTTAAAACCAATCCGTTTGGAGATATAATTTCACCTGTACAACCTCCACCAAACCAAACTATAGCATCTTTTAGGCTACTTTTGTTGATGTCGTAAAGTTGATCAGTGGTTAACTTGAGTCCCTTTTTCTTCATTGCTTCTGTGGTTTGGTTCTTTAATAACCAAGGTAACCACATACCTTCATCGGCTTTTACATTTGCAGTTAATAAAGCAAACGATAGCATACCAATTAAAAATTTTTTCATGTTTTTAGGTAATTGTGTGTTGTGAATTTGCGAAAGTAAAATAAAAATTATAAACAGACAGCAATTTGTGACAAGTGGAATGATGAAAAAAATGTTTTACAACTTCTTTACTTGATGCCAAGTTGATAAAAATTCGGTTACTTAAATGCAAAATTAACTATTACTTAACATTGGCTGGTGTTGCTAAAACTACATTTGCCTCAATAAAAAATAAACAAAATAATATGTTCGGTTTAGACCCAACCTACACAGCCCTCTTAATTTTCTGCTTATTACTTGCATGTGCATTCGAATTTATTAATGGCTTCCATGACACTGCAAATGCCGTTGCTACAGTTATTTACACCAATAGTTTAAAGCCTTGGGTTGCTGTAATTTGGAGTGGTATTTGGAATGGAATTGGTGTGTTTGCTGGTGGTATTACAGTTGCAATGGGTATCAGTAATTTATTGCCTGTAGAGGTCTTAACCGATCCAGATTTAGCACATAATGTTGCACTAATTATGGCATTGTTGTTAACAGCAATTATTTGGAATTTAGGAACTTGGTATTACGGTATTCCATGTAGTAGTTCTCACACACTTGTTGGTTCTATCCTTGGTGTTGGTTTAGCATTTGGTTTAATAGCCGAAGAGCCGAGTATGAAATACGTAAATTGGAGTAAAGCAGGAGATATTGGCCTTTCATTGGTTTTATCACCTTTGGCTGGTTTTAGTTTGGCCATTATTCTAATGTATGTTCTAAAACAAATCATCAAGAATAAAGCCATCTTCAAAGAACCTGATACCAATTTACCTCCTCCATTTTGGATTCGTGCAATATTATTGCTTACCTGCACAGGTGTTAGCTTCAGTCATGGTAGTAATGATGGACAAAAAGGTGTGGGTTTGATGATGTTAATTATGATAGCTGTTGTGCCAAGTTACTTCGCCATCGACCATAGTAAAGATATAAATGATTACCGAAATAACATTGCACAAGTCCAAGCTACCTATTCTAAGGTTGATGTAGCGTCTTTAAGTAAAGCCGATAGTTTCGAGTACGCCAAAATTAACAGTTTAATTGTTGACCTAAATAGCAAAATGGGAACTAAAAGTGACTTCGCAGAGTTTAGTGGGCCAGATCAAATTGCAATAAGAAAAGACATCATTATCATTGGTAAATCAACTAAAAAGTTACTAGAAAGTGAAGATTTTACAATAAGTGAGAAGGATAAAAAAGTATTAAAGGGGCAGGTTGGCGAAATGAAATCTATTACAGAATATGCTCCAATGTGGGTTATTGTAATGATAGCACTTTCATTAGGTTTAGGAACAATGGTGGGATGGAAACGAATAGTAAAAACCATTGGTGAAAAAATTGGTAAGCAACACTTAACATACGCTCAAGGTGCAAGTAGTGAAATGGTTGCAGCCAGTACAATTGGCTTGAGCACTTGGTTAGGTTTACCCGTTAGTACCACGCAGGTATTATCTAGTGGTATTGCAGGAAGTATGGTGGCCAGCAAGGGTATTAAAAATCTTCAGGGTAAAACCATTAAAAATATTTTTATTGCTTGGGCTTTAACTTTACCCGTAACCATTGTGCTAGCAGGCGGCTTATTTTTAATTTTCAGGGCAATTTTTTAAATTTAAATAATTAGCAAACAAAAACAGCGGCTCTAAGCCGCTGTTTTTGTTTAATTAAATATTCTCGTCTACTTTATCTATAAGCCCACATTATCGAAATTCCTTTGTAATCCCTTATATTCCCTTTATTTGGGTTTACTAATTCTGCCTTACTATCGTATTGGTAGATCTTAAACAATTTTTCAATTCTAATATATTCAAACCCTAACACCATTTTTAATACTACTAATGGATCACTACTTTTGTTTGGGGCAGTGTTGTTTTTACTTTAAGTTTACCATCAGTATCAAGCGGGTTTTTCAACCACATAATCTGACCGTAACATATTATTCTCTGATTTGTTAGTTGTATATAAGCTTTACCTGAGCTGCTTTAGCATAGGCCAAATATTGCATCACGAGTATTTTGTGTTTGGTTTGAGGTCAAATAGCATACTCTAATTGAAAAAAGATGTATTTTTTTCTTATTGATTAACTAGGCTATGTATTACGATCATACTAAAATTTAAGCATAAATGAGCGCCTTTCAGTTTATACTTCTCCAAACAAATGTATCTTCGCTGCCATGATTAAGTTGCCTCAATTCAAAGACATCATTATTTATGAAGACGATTATTTCATTTTTGTAAACAAACCTGCACACCTTTCCTCACTAGATGAAAGGAGTGGGGGTGCCGTTAATCTCCTTCAAATGGCCCGGAAATATTATGCAGATGTGCAACTTTGTCATAGGTTAGATAAAGAGACTTCAGGGGTTTTGTTGATAGCTAAAACCAATGAAGCTTTTAAGTTATTGGCGGCTATGTTCGAAAATCGCCATGTGGAGAAAACTTATCATGCTGTAGTGCAAGGTTATTTACAAGTTGAAAATAAGAGCATTCTATTGCCACTTTCTGTAACCGCAAAGGGATTAGCTAAGGTTGATATGAAAGAAGGCAAAAAAGCTGAAACCATTATTTCAACACTTCAGGTATTTAATCACCACACTCTTTTAGCTTGTAACCCGGTATCGGGTAGGTTGCACCAAATTCGTGTACACCTTGCTTCTCAGAATTTCCCCATTGTAAGTGATGAAACTTATGGTGGCAAGAAGCCATTTTTGAGTAAGTTTAAACGCGGATTTAAAACCAGTAAATGGGAAAATGAACAACCCATGATGCAAAGGGTTGCGCTACATGCATATCAACTTAAGTTTGATGCTTTCGGTAAAAATTATGAAGTAATAGCTCCTTACCCAAAAGATTTTGATGTATTTGTTAAGCTACTTCAGAAACACGATTCAGAGAGACCTTCAGAGTATTAAACTTATTTACTCCAAAGCATATGCAACAAAAGTATTTGCGGCAGTATCGGAGTGCAGCCATCGTTGTTTATCACAAAATCGGAAGCATCTACTTTAATTTCATTAGAAAGCTGATTCTTTATTCTGCTTTCAATTTCTTTTCTACTTTGCTTATCTCGATTAGATGCTCTACTAATCCTAGTTTCCAATGGGGCGTCAATAGTTAAAATGGCATCAAGTTCTTTGTATGAACCACTTTCAAATAATAATGCGGCTTCTTTTAAAACGTAGGGAGCCTTTTGTACATTTGCCCATACTTCAAAATCATGATACACCGCTGGATGCACAATGGAATTTAGTTTTGATAAAAGTGGCTTGTTTTTAAATACGCTAGTTGCAATGAGTGTTCTATTAAGCTGCTTGTTCTCATATGCATTTGCACCAAATAGCTGCACCACTTTTTTAATAATATTTTTATTGTTATTCATTAACCACTTAGCTCGCTCATCAGCAAAATAAACAGGAGCGCCAAGTCTTGCAAACACCTCTGCAACATGAGTCTTTCCGCTACCTATTCCGCCTGTAATGCCTATTTTTAGTGGTTGGATCATATTATTTATTCAATACCTTTTTCTATAAAGTCGGCAACTTGTTCTACACTTAAACGTTTGGCCACAATCTCTTTTTTCTCGTTTAACAAGTAAATCACCGGTGTGCTATATATATCATAAAGTTTACGATATTTAGTATTGTTGTACAAGTCGCTTACATTTATCCACTTCAATTTATTATCGGCCACAAATTTTTTCCATTCTTCGGCCAGGTTAGTAAGACTTACGGCATAAACCTCAAACATTTTATTATTTGCTGGTTTATCTTTATTTAACTTATCATACAATTCTTTCAGTCTTGGAATTTCTTCCTTACACCTGCCACAGTTTGCATCCCAGAATAAAATCATGGTATACTTGGCCTTAATTTGGTGAAGTTCACGCATCACAAAACCGGTATCGGGCATTACTAAGTTTGGTGCAATTTTACCTAATAAGTTATTCCTTAAGTTGTCCGCACGATCGTTTATTTTTGCGCGTAAGGCATCATCAACCCAATACGTTTTGATGCTATCATTATAGTATTTGTCAACCATATGAACAAAAACTGCATCCATACCCATATACTGAGAGGTTTCATAATGATTGGTAATCCAATAAATGCACCACTTGCTTATTTCTTTATTTTTTAGCGTTTTTTGAACTAAAAAATCAACGGCTTTATTTATGCTATCAGGTATTTGTGGGGTTAGTTTGGTAATGTAATAT
>JBFYQC010000013.1:0-20646 GCA_041302975.1 Bacteroidota bacterium | reverse complement strand
TACGCTCTTTAGCATTTGTACCAACAGGTTGGTTAGGCTATGGTGCCAATGTAAATCATTTGCATTACGGTGGCGGATTAAACGTGCGTGGTTATGCTGGTTATGCTTTGCCAAATGCTGTAGGTGCAAACCAAGTATTGATGTACACAGGTATGAGTGGTGCAAGTTTTAATGGTGAGTTGGAGTTAGATAAGTTGGTGAAATTTGCGCCTAAATATTTAAGAGACTATTTACACTTGGATGTTTATTTATTTGGCGATGCAGGTGTGTTGCAAAATAAATTTTCGGCAGGAGAGTACGGTTTAACATCAGCCAAAACTGTAACAGGAAATTTATTGGTAAGCGCAGGAACAGGTGCTGTATTAACCATAAAAAAATGGGGTAAGTTAGACGAAGCAAAACCATTATCAATTCGTTTTGATGCACCTTTGTTTTTAAACAACACACCTTTTGTAGATAGTGCAAATCTTAAGTTTAGATGGATTGTTGGTGTAAGCAGGGCATTTTAATTAATAATATATGACAATGAAAAATATAACAAGACCAAAAGTGGGTGAGTATCCCGAGTATTTTGAGAAATATTACAGCAAATTACCAACTGAAGGGAATTTATTTGATATGATGACCAAAAGTAACATGGACACCATTGATGTAATAACCTCTGTTGATGGCGAGACGCTTGAGTTTAGATATGCAGAAGGGAAATGGAGTATTCGTGAAATCATACAACACCTAATGGATAGCGAACGTGTATTTGCATACCGTGCCTTGCGTATTGCACGAGGTGATAAAAGTGAAAATCCGGGTTACGATGAAAATGTTTATGCAGCAACTAGTAATGCCGATAGTCGTAATATAATGGATATGGTGCGCGAATTCAGTTTACTTCGTGCAAGTACAATAGAATTATTTAAAAGTATATCGGAAGAAGGGCTACAGCAAGTGGGTTTTGCCAACGGATATAAAGTAACTCCTGCAGCAATTGGTTATGCAATTGTAGCTCACGAAATGCATCACTTAAAGGTTGTAGAAGAGAAATATTTACCGCACTAATTGCAACAAAAAAGCCGTTTTTGAAACGGCTTTTTGTTTGAATAAAATTATTTTTTGTTGAAATAATATATCCTACCATTAAGAGCCTCGCACAAGAGTTCTAAGTCTTCCCAAGCTTTTTGTGCCAACGAGCCTTTTATGCCTGAATTATTAATCTCTAGCGGACCATTTGCTATTTCTGATTTTGTTTTAATTTCACCTTTTGGTGTGAAAACAACAAAATAACCACTGTCTGTTTTTATTCCTTTAGCATTAAGTGTAATTTCAGTTATGTTAATAGTTTTTGGAGCACTGGTTACATTAAATCCTGTTAAGTCATTATTGGCTATAATGTATCCATGCATGGTCATTTGGACAACTATTTTTGAACGACAACTGTTCAATGCTGTATCCTTGAGTAATACTGCAATTTTGTTCGCTTTTTTGCTTACAGCAACTGAGCTCCAAGATCCATTTTGCGCAAATGCTACGTTTGTTAATAGAAACAATGTAAAGAGTGTTTTCATAATGTTGTATTATTTTTGTTTAATAGCATTCAACGCTCCATATTATTAGGCTATTAATATGAAAAACACTTGCTTTAAGAAAAGAGGGTAATGCAATATAGTAATATACTTATTGTTTTTTTTAATCGTTAAGAGAATTAACGATTAATTTTTATGATAATACTCCGATAGCGTGGTTTATATTGATTAATAAACTTTTTTACGGTGTTTAAAATGCAGTGTAAAAATAAAAAAGCCACCTATTGGTGGCTTTTGGTGGGAGCAACAGGGTTCGAACCTGTGACCCCCTGCTTGTAAGGCAGGTGCTCTGAACCAGCTGAGCTATGCTCCCCTTTAACTAAACGGTGTCTTTTTTTAAATACCGTTGTCGTTTTGAGGTGTGCAAAGATAAGTTTGATGTTTATAAATACAAATACATGCTAACTTTTTTTTTAAAATATTTGCAACCTGCTGAACATCAAAAACTATATTTTAATCAATAATGCAAAATAAACCACTTAAATACCTTCTGTACTCGCTAGTTGCATTTCTTTTAATTGCTGCAGGGTTTATTGGATACTTACTTGCAAATAAAAATCAAATTAAAAAATACGCGCTTAATCAGTTAAACGCGCAGTTAGACGCAAAAATTACCATTAATGATATTGATATTACGCTTTTTAAGCAGTTTCCTAAGGTGAGTTTAGATATGCATTTGGTGCGCATTACCGATCCTACTCAGCCTAAACAATACTTGTTGCAAGCAGAACACGTTTACATTGGGTTTAATATTTATGATATCATTCGTAAGCAATATAACATTAAGCTTATTGCCATAGATAGCGCTCAGCTTAATTTACATACCGATTTAGCAGGGAAGTCAAACTTTAATATCTTTAAACGAGATACCACAGCATCTGTAAATCAAAGTTTTTTATTAAGTTTAAAAGAAGTGAAGTTAAATCAGGTGAATGTAGTGTACCTGAATAGAGTAAATAAACAACACCACGATTTACGTTTACAAGACATTATTTTAAATGGTGATTTTAGTAGCTCAGGAGAGGCCATTAATTGCAAAGGGTTGGTTTATGCACGTAAAATAAAATCAGATAAGTTTCAGTTTGCAAAAAACAAGTTACTTACTTTAGATATAGCTTTGGCTATTAATAACCAAACAGAAACCTATACGTTTACCAAAGGATTTATAGATTTAGATATGTTGCAATTAAACTTGGAAGGTAGCATAATCAATAAACCTAAAGCTACATTATTTGATGTAAAAGTGGCGGCTCGTAAACTTGACATTCAGGCTATGTTGAGCTTGTTACCTGGCAATGTAAGTTTACCTACTGATTTACAAAGTGAGGGTGAATTGTACTTTAATGGTTTCATTAAGGGTGAGGAATCTGAAAAAAAATCACCTCAAATTTCGTTTACGTTTGGTGTTAAAAATGGTAAGCTCCAGAAAGGTGATGGATTAAGTGTGAACAATATTAAGTTTTCAGGCGAGCTTAGTAATGGACTTCAACATAACGCTAAACATAGTTTTGTTAAACTAACTGATTTGTCTTTCACTTTAAATCAAGGTCAAGTAAGTGGTCATTTATTTATCAATGACTTTACAAATCCACAATTAAGTACGCATTTAAAAGGTAATATGAGGGCAGAGGATGTTGTAGCTTTTATGAAGAATAGTGAACTTAAACGTGCAGAAGGCAATATTAATTTTGACATTAATTTTGAAGGGTTATTGGCACATGTTAATGCTAGTAATTGGATGCAAAATAAAGCTTCAGGAACTGTTGCTGTTGATTTGAGTAATATTACACTTGGTGAGAAAAACAATAAAATAGAAAAGTTTAACGCCCAGTTTACTGTAAGTGGAAAAGATGTAGAGATTAATAAATTAGAGGCAAAAGTTGATCAATCGGATATAAAAGTAACTGGTGTATTAAATAATCTGATACCTTATGTTTTGGTTAAAAACGAAAAGCTTAATGCACAAGTTTCCTACCAATCAAACTATATAGATATTAATAATTTTGCCATGTTTGGGGTAGCTTCAAAAGATACTGTGCAATCGGGTTTTTCGTTACCTCAAAACATCACTATATCTGCTGATGTTAGGGCAAATAAATTGATGTATAACTTATTTGTAGCACAAAATGTAGGTGCAAAGTTGTTGTGGCGAGGGAAATTAATTTCGGTTGAAGATTTTACTGCTCAAACTTTGGACGGTGATATTAAGCTAGATGGACAGATTGAAAATGCACCGGATGGCAGATTTTTAATCACGGCCTCTTCTACCCTAATAGGAATAAATATTACGCGATTATTTAAAGAGTGTAACGATTTCGGTCAGCAAGAAATAACGCAGAAACACCTTAAAGGTAAACTAAGTGGTGAGGTTAATTTTGTTGGTGTTTGGAGTAATAACTTAACATGCGACTTAAATAAACTGTATGTTTTAAGTAAAATAAAAGTGATAAATGGCGAATTGGTAAATTATGAACCGCTTAATGCCTTGGGCAAATACATTGATGTAAATGAACTGCGTAACTTGAAATTTGCCGATTTGGATAACACCATTGAAATAAAAAATAAAACCATTTTTATTCCTCAGTTTGATGTAAAAAACAACGCAGTAAATATTACTCTAAGTGGTTCTCATACTTTTGCTAATGTGGTTGATTACAAAATGAAAATTAAGTTAAGCGAGTTGCTCAAAAATAAACGTAAAAAACCTAACAATGAGTTTAATGAGGAAGAAGCAACAGCCGATAGAGGTGTTAATTTGTACATGAGTATGAAAGGGCCTTTAGGCAACGTTACTATAAGTTACGATAAGGTAGGCACTAAACAGAAAATTACACAAGAACTTAAGCAAGAAAAACAAAACATCAAAGATTTACTAAAGAAAGAATTAGGCATTGACGATAAAACTAAATCGGATATAAAAGAAAAACAAAAGGATGATGAAGAGCTAGAGTTTGAAGCTGAATAATTGCTAGTTTAAATACTTAGCAACAATTGGCATTCTTCGCCCTGGTCCAAATGCTTTTGACGACACACGCAATACAGGTGGTGCTTGTATGCGTTTCCATTCATTGCTGTTTACCATTCGTAACACGCGTTTTACCAATGCCTCATCAAAACCTAAAGCAATAATCTCTTTTGGACTTTTACGCATCTCGATGTACAAGGCTAATATGGCATCTAGTGTATCATAATCAGGTAACGAGTCGCTGTCTTTTTGATCAGGACGTAACTCTGCTGATGGTGCTTTGGTGATAGTATTTTGAGGGATTACTTCGCCATTGCGGTTAATGTAATCGGCTAATTGATATACTTCAGTTTTGTATAAATCGCCAATTACCGATAAGCCACCGCACATATCACCATACAAAGTACCGTAACCTACGGCCAATTCGCTTTTGTTTGATGTATTTAATAAAATATAACCAAACTTATTGCTTAAGGCCATTAAAATTACACCACGGCTACGCGATTGCATGTTTTCTTCTGCAATGTTAAATGGCAACCCATCAAAGTACGGTTGTAACGTGTTGCTTAACGCTTGGTAGGTTGATTCTATATTTATGGTATCGTATGAGGCACCTAAGTTTTCTGCAAGTGTTATGGCATCATCAATACTATGTTGACTAGAATATTGAGAAGGTAATAAAATAGCTCGTACGTTTTCAGCTCCTAGAGCTTTTGATGCTAAACAAATTACTACGGCCGAATCGATACCCCCACTTAAGCCCAATATGGCCTTAGTAAATCCTTGTTTTAAGAAATATTCGCGTATGCCCAAAACCAATGCATTGTGTATGCGCTCTATTGGGTTACTTAATGCAAGCGTTATTGGTTGTAAAGGCGTGATTTCTGTTTTGCCGTTGTGTGTTGTGAACGTATAAATTCGTTGTTGTTCTTCAAAAGGTGTAATGTTGTCAATCACCTCTGCTTGTTGATTAACAACCATACTTCCGCCATCAAAAATAAGTTGGGTTTGTGCACCAATATGATTTACGTAAAATAAAGGAATGTTGTATTTAGTTACATTGGTTTGCATTATCTGCGTTCGTGTTTCCTGCTGATTTTTGTTAAATGGTGAAGCAGCAATATTAATCATCAAATCAGGTTGCTGTTTAATCAACTCATCCATTGGGTTTATTTGGTACATAGGATTGTCATCCACATTCCATAAATCTTCACAAACGGTAAGTGCAATTTTTACACCTTTAAAATCAATAACTTCAAAAATATTGTTCGGTTCAAAGTATCTGTACTCATCAAAAATATCGTAGTTAGGCAACAAGGTTTTATTTCTTACAGCAGCCACTTTTTCATCAGCAAGTAAAAATGCCGAGTTAAATAAATCCTTGCCTTTTATGTTAGGATTTTTACTAGGTGAACCAACAATTGCAGCAATATCTTTACAGTGTTTGGCAATTTCATTAACGCTTTGTTGGCATTGTTCGATAAAGTCATCAAATTCTAAAAAATCGCGAGGTGGGTAACCACATACACACAATTCAGAAAATACAATTAAATCAGCACCGGCTTGTTGTGCCTTTTGAATATGGGTAATGATTTTTTGTGTATTATAATCAAAATTACCAGTGTGGTAATCTAATTGTGCAATAGCAATAGTAAGTTGTTTTAAGCTCATTAAAATAAAACACCAAGGTTTAAACTTATCGCATTCATCCTAGCTTTCCAGTTATCTTCAACTGCGAAGTTATTTAGTGCGTTGTTGTATCTTATTCCGGCCACCAACTGTGTAGTGCCAAATATATTGTATTGAATACCTGCTCCAATTACCATTGCTGTTCTATAAAACACTGCGTCATCATCGTATTTTAGAGGTGGGTTATCGTTTGATTCAATGCTATATTCATCCTCTTTATCAGGGTTGTTTACGTTTACATCACTTAAATCAATTGAACTGTTTTTAATATCAGCTTTAGCTCTAACCAATACACCTAAGTCTAAACCAAATTCGGCAAAGTAACGCAAGTAGCCAATTTCATTAGTACGCATTCGCACCATTAATGGAACACTAACATACTGTGTGCGGTATTTATAACTTATATCTTCATAATTACTGGGTATTCCGTTACGTGTAATTTTTGAATCTTTAACTGTTAAATCACCTGCATAACTTGCTACCGAAATCTCTGTTGCAAAGGCATAGTTTTCAGTAAAATAATAATCGAACATTAAGCCATAGGAGGCATTTAGTTTGCTTCCACTTGAAGAAATACTCTTACTTTCAGGCGTTATCCAAGTAACTTGTGGAGCAACTTTAAGGCCTAATTTTATTTGCGCGTGTGCCGTTGATGCTAAAGCACCAATAATACAGCAGGTAGTAATCAACTTCTTCATTATAATTGCAAGATGTTTATTAAAAACTTTGGCAATATAGCTATATGGGCGCTAATATGTATCGCCTTTATTATTTCATCATGTGGTGGTTGTAATAAAACCCAGTTCAATCACCCAAGGGGTGAAATTAATGCGCCTTTGTATCCGGTAAAAATACAACGTTTTGATAAAGAGCTTTTTCAAGCGGATACGGCCCAATTGCCTCAGTATTTGAAAACATTATCAAATAAGTATGGGGTGTTTTACACTTCATACGCAAACGATATTATGCGCATGCCTTTTGTGTTTGAAGATAGTCTATTCTTTAGGCCTATGCGCATGCTTCTGAGTATTGAACGTTTACAAGAGTTACATCAAATTGTGGATAGTAGTTTTAAAGATGTAAGCGATCTGGAGCAGGACTTAAGTGTTGCTATGGGTATTTATCACCAAGAGTTTCCGAAGGCGGTTGTTCCTAAATTCACTACGTTCATAAGTGAGTTTGGTAACGGAAATGTTATTTATGATAGCATGTTGTGTATTGGGTTAGATTTTTATATGAATCAAAGGTTTGGTGACTTTTACCGTAGTTTGGACATGCCCGAGTTTATGATTGCTAAAATGCAGCGTAATTATATTGTACCCAATACAATTAAATCATTGGCCATTGGTTTAACTGATTATCAAACGTCAAAAGACAAACGTTTTTTGGCACAAATGATAGTTGAGGGTAAAATAAGGTATTTTATGAAAACTTTGTTGCCAAATGTTGCCGATACAATAGTAATGGGCTACACCAATGCACAGTTAGATTGGTGTAAACAACATGAAATAGATATATGGACTCATTTTATCGATAAAAATATGCTCTACGAAAGCGAGCCAGGTAAGTTCATGCGTTACCTAAATGATGGTCCGTTTACGGTTGCCGAAGATGTACCTAAAGAGTCATCCCCTGCAATAGGAGCATGGGCAGGATGGCAGATTGTAAATCATTACATGGCACAAAATCCAAAGGTTACATTACGTGAACTCATGAACGAAACAGACTTTGAAAAGATTTTAAAATTGAGTAAGTACCGCCCTAAATAACATTGCTTTTTAAACGCTATAACTACTGTTTGTCTTAAAATAGTACATGTAGAATAAAATAGTGGTCAAGGGTTGATAAATCAAATACCTTGGTTGCTCAACCCTTAATAAATGAAAGACATAAACATTACTGTTTACTTGGTATCCGGTGTGTGTTTACTTTACTTAATTTTGATGTATATCATTCAGAAAGTAAAATCGGGTAAACAATCTTACGCTGTTACAAAAGCTCAAAATGAATATAATGAGGCCAAATCTGCTTTAGAAGAAAATAAGAAAAAATTAATTGGTTTAATTGGTGATGTATACGGGCATAGCTATGCTCATATGGTAAGTATGGGAAGTTTATGGCAAGGTATGCCTATGAATTTGTTGATGCTTGCAAAAGGAAAAGCCAATAATGTTAAACAAACGGCCGACACAAATGCTGTTACACAAATATGGACTTATTCCTTATTTGATGAAAAATCTGGAAGACATACTCCAAGTTTTGAAGTGGTGTTAAGGAATGGTTTAGTAGAAAGTTGGACTGAATTAGTTTAAAGAAATCGTGTATGTCGTTTAAAAACTATTATGATATATTAGGCATTGAATCAGATGCTGATACCGCTGAAATTAAAGAAGCATTTAGGATAATGACAGCTCGCTATAGTTCATCAACTAATAAGATGGATGACTTTAGTCAAACAATGCTTAAAAATTTGAATGAGGCAGTGGAAGTCTTGGCTAATCCAGAGAAGCGAAAGGCTTATGATGATACACGGGTATTATTGGATGACTCCATGCGACTTTCGGCTGTGCACCAAGGCATAAAACAGCAAGATGCGAGTAGAATAGCCGAGACTATTTCGAAACATTTTGAACAAGAAAAACAGGTTAAAGCTAAACAGGAGAGTTTATTAGTGGCTAAAAATGCGCCTCCTGCTAAACATTTTACATCGGTGAAAGTGTTTTTATGTTTAATTCTAATTGGTGCTACAACTTTCTTTTATCATCCAGAGAAGTTTGATTTTGTGAAGGGTACTCCTGAGCATGAACAACGCGCTTATGAGTGGTATACAATGGATACCACATTAATTTATGCCAAGCCCAAAGCTAAGGCAAAAGTAATACATGGTGTACCTGCACAAACGGGTTTTAATGGCATTAGCGAAACAACATATTATATTAAAATCACCTTCACAGACGCTAATGGGAAAAGTCGTGAAGGCTTTATTAAGAAAAAAGAATTGGAGAAAAATAGAACCTTAATTTATCCAACACCTTAATTTATCCAATCTATATTTAATTCTTGGGCAAGTTTTTTTAAATCTTCAATCACTAAATTGTTTAAAGGAATTCCATTTGCCATGCGTTCTTTGTGGTGCGCATATTCAGGCTCCCCAGGAATAATAACAGCTTGATTGATATCTATAGGTGTTGCGCTTTTAAAGCGGTCAATCCAATTATCCATGTGGTGTTTAAATTCGTGCGCAGGTCTAAATGCATCAACACGCATTGCCCCAACAAAATGTCCTATTCCTTTTCCTGGTAAGTCGGGTAGGGGATTTAAAAAAGCCACAAACGGGGGCACCCAAGGGCCATAATTTGCACCACTCAAAACGGCACTGAAAATATCTACTACAGCGCTTAATCCAAAGCCTTTATGACTAGCTTGTGTATCTCCGCTTCCTAAAGGTTGTAAAACACCACCATTTTTTAAAGCATTTGGGTCAGTGGTGTCGTTACCTTCTTTATCTATAATCCATCCTTTAGGTACTTGTTTATTAGCGCGCTGTGCAATTTCTAATTTACCGTTTGCAGCAGTTGATGTTGCCAAATCAACCACCACAGGTTGGTGTTTTCCGGCCGGAAAAACGTAACACATTGGGTTTGTACCCAACATACGTTCTTTACTGTTTGTTGGCGCTACCAAAGGGCTTGCGTTAGTCATGGCAATACCAATCATATCGTGCTCTAAAGCCATCATTGCATGGTATGCAGCAATACCAAAATGGTTTGAATTTTGTATTGCAACCCATCCTGTACCTACTTGTTTTGCCTTATTAATGGCTATTTGCATAGCTTTTGGAGCCACCGTTAAACCGAGTCCTTCATCCGCATCTATAGTGGCGGTGGATGGTGTCTCGTGTAAAATTTTTATAACTGGATTCATATTGGCACGCTTGGCGTTGTATAACCTAACATAACCAGACAGTCTTGCTACTCCATGCGAATCGATACCTCTTAAATCAGCTGTAAGTAGTACATCGGAGGCAAGTTTAGCTTCACTTTCGGGCATGCCACATGCTAAAAAAACCTCTTTAGTAAAAGTGTGCAGTTTATTAAATTCAAAACTCATGGTGCCTGTAAAACTAAATTAAGTTTGTAGATAGTATAATGATGATATAACTATTAAAGTCCTTGCGCCAAAACATCAGCTATGTGTAAGGTTTTAATGGGCAAGTTTTTTTGTTTGATAAAACTATCCATCTGCATTAAACAACTAAAGTCGGTACTAATAATGTATTCAGCACCTGTCGCCATTGCGTTCTCTACTTTTTGTTCGGTCATGGCAACAGAGATGGCCTCGTTTTTAACTGCAAAACTTCCACCAAATCCGCAGCATGTTTCACAATCATTCATCTCAATAATTTGTAAGCCTTGTACCTTATCTAACAATATTCTTGGTTGAGATTTGATATTACATTCACGTAATGCACTACACGAATCGTGGTAGGTGGCTTTTGCAGTAAGCATACTTCCTAAATCCTCCACCTTCATTACATCAATTAAAAACTCACTCAGTTCAAAAATCTTCTTTTGAAGTTGTCTGAATCTATTATGGTGTGATGAGTTTTGAAACAAAAAATCATAAGAGTTTCTAATCATTCCAACACAACTTGCCGAAGGACTTACCATGTAACGATTGATGTCGGCTTCCGATAAAAACTTAACGCCAACCTCACGTGCTTCATCCCAAAAACCTGCATTAAAAGCAGCTTGTCCGCAACAGGTTTGTTCAACATTATAGTTAACATGACATCCAGCTTTTTCTAGTACCTTAATGGTATTAAATGCGGTTTCGGGTCTTAATTGATCAATGAAACACGGTATAAATAAATCAACTTTCATATGTTGTTTATGGATGAAGTGTTTTAAAATTTTTAATACGTACCAGGAAAGATAACCCGATAATAAAGTAAATAGCCAAAGCAACGATGCTCAAACGCATGTTACCTGTTATATCAGCAATAATACCATAACTAAACGTGCCTAGCACGATGGCTAATTTTTCGCATACATCATAAAAACTAAAATATGAGGCATGGTTAGGCGTGTTGTCCGGAATTATTTTAGCAAATGTACTTCTAAACATAGATTGTATACCACCCATTACCAAACCAACCACGGCTGCTAGTTTATAAAATCCGTATTCGGTTTGCACATTGTATGCTACGCCACATATACCAATCCAAATAATCACCATAATTAATAATGTATAGATGTTTCCTATTTTTTCGCTTATTCGCGCAAATCCCCATGCTCCAATAATTGCAATGAGTTGAATGATAAGCACTGTTACAATCAGGTCGGCTGTTTTTAGTTTTAGTTCTTGCGAACCAAATAAGGTGGCTACATACATTACTGTTTGTAGGCCCATGCTGGTAAAAAAGAATCCCCACAAATAACGTTTAATGTGGTTGTGGGTGTTGGTGCCATTTATTTCTTTCCATACATTTTTAAGTTCATTAAAACCTTTGCTTAAAATATTTCCGGTATAGTTTTGGTTACGCAGTTTTTCGGGCAATCGATTAAAAGGAATCTGTGCAAAGCCCATCCACCAAACCCCAACAGATACAAAAGATAATTTACTGGCCATACCTTCATAATAACCCTTCGCTTTTTTTAATGCATCTGCTTCGTTCAACCCGCTTTGAATAAATTCTTGTGTTTTGGCAGCAACAGGGAAAAGTAATTCGGGAAACATAATGTTAACCAAGTTGATAATGAGTAAAATAACGCTGCCAATATAACCCATACTAAAACCACGGGCACTCACCCTATCAAACATCTCTTCGGTAACAATTTCGGGTAAAAATGCATTGTAAAAAACAATGCTTCCTCCAAACCCCACCAAACTCATTATAAATAAACTTAGCCCATAATAAATGTTTTGTGCATCAAAAAAATACATTAACATACAACTTATACTACCTAGGTAACAGAAGAATTTTAAGTATGATTTTTTGTTTCCTTTAACATCCGCAATACCAGATAGTATTGGACTAATAATAGTAACCAACAAGAAACCTAGAGATAATGAATAAGAATATAATGCAGTATTGGCAAACTGATGACCAAGGAAATTAATGTAGTATGGGCCAGTAGCTGACGAGCCATTGCTGATAGCCGCAGATTTGCTCATTGCCTCGTAATAAGGTGGGAAAATTGCAGTAGCAATGGTTAAAGAAAATACCGAGTTGGCCCAATCGTACATGGTCCAACCAAAAATTATTTTTTTGTTATTAAGAGGCGCACTCATTAACTGCAAAGTATGTAAAACAACTAACAGTTTGCAAAGTATAGTCTACAAGTTATTGGAAATTTATAAACAATGCATAAGTGCGCTTCTTTGAATTGTTGTAGTGGTTTAAATCAGGTCTATTTTTTGAATTGCATGAAGCGGAATCATTAAACCACTTTTTAATGTAATTACATCATCACTTGCAGCCCAAACGGTTGTTTCTACTTCCAACAATCCATTCTGGCTCATAAAAAATATTTTACTTTTACCTTTACTGCTGTTACCAAGTAGCATCGCTTTTTCTACTTGTTCTCTTCTTGAATCACGCTCTTCTTTGGTGTTCAATACATCATAACTTACAAACTTAATTGACGGTAACTCCTCTTTTTCGATAATTTTAACTGATTCCATACATAGATTTTTTGCTAACACAACTTAGTAAAATATTTCTGTAATTGCACGTTAAATTTAAACCATTAAATGGCAATTGAAAAAAACTCGCTTATACTGGGATTATTAACGGATGTGCAGCAAAGGCATAAAATAGCGTTAATGTCATCTCTTAAGCCTTATGTGCCCGAGGCTTCTCTTGAGCTGTGCTGCGAGTTGATTATGTATTATAAGCTTAATCTTCATATAGAGGTAGAGCGTAAAGGGCGTTATGGAGATTATCATCCTACTATGGGCAGTGGTAACAGAATTACAGTAAATCATAATTTAAATCCTTATGAGTTTCTGATCACTTTTATCCATGAGTTGGCTCATCATACCACTTATTTAAAATATGGTAATAAGGTTGATGGACATGGTAAGGAGTGGAAAGAAGAGTTTAGACAAAATATGTTGCCATTTTTACAACATGATGTATTTCCGAACGATATTAAGTTTGCTTTGATTGGCCATATGAAAAATCCAAAGTATTCTCATAGTGCAGATGTGAAATTATTGAAAGTATTGATGCACTACGATAGTAAAAAAGATTACATCACTTTGGATGAATTAAGGGAAGGGGATTTATTTAAGATGCAGGGTAAATCAAAAATTATTTTAAAGAAATTAGATACCCTTCGAACCTATACCAACTGTATAGCTGTTGCTACCGGACGATTGTATCAGGTTCATACATTGGCTAAAATAATTCCAATTGATAACCCTGATATACACGGGTAAACAATTATTAGTATTGTTGGATAATTGCCAATAAAGTTTTGATAAAAACAATACTAACAAATGTGGCAAACACCATGCGTATTAGCTGCTGGTTGGCTTTTTGAGAAGTAACCACCCCCAAAGGAGCGAACAAAAAAGTTGATAAAATCATTGGAAAAACAACAGGAAAAACAATGTAGCCCACTTGCCAACTACTTACCGTTTGGGTTGATGGCGTACTTAGGTTTAGTATACCAACTGCAAGGGCAAAAAATGGAATTACCCCGTTTGATATAGCACTGGCTTTTTTAATATCTAATTTGAGCACATCAGTAAATGTGGGGGTCATAATAACTCCCCCGCCAAGTCCGCTCATGGCAGTAATAATGCCTGCAAAAAATCCAGTAATATAATAACCGGATGGTTTAATCGCATTACTTTTATTGGAGGTTTGAACCGCAGCAAAAAACATACGCAGTGCGATTACCAAAAGCATACTTGCAAACACATAGTTAAACACACTTTTGCTATACCATGTTCCAGATTTAATAAGCATGGTCATTAATACTGCGGTAACCATACCCGTAATTGCCGTATATAAAATTTCGCGTGGGTAAAAGTTGCCTAGTTTATATTGTTTGTAACTGCTAACAGAGCCCGAAAATATAATGGTAAATAAAGAGTTAGCTAAAATTGCTTTCACCAAGTTATCATCATTAAAACCAAGCTTACCTAAAAAATAATCGAGTATCGGAATGTATACGATGCCTCCACCAACACCTAAAAATCCTGATAAAAAGGCACCCATCGAACCCAACAAAAAAAGTATGATAAAGTCGGTATATGTTAACACAGCTTACTTTCGTTTACGTCAAATCTAAATGTAATTATTTCTTACCTAAAATGGCATTGTAACGCGGCAAATCATTTAATAGTTTAATGGCTTCTTTCACGTCTTCATCGTGTTTTGCCGCCATTTCGTATTGTGCCTTTTGGAAATAGTACCTTTTGGCAATTTCACTTTCCAACAACTCCATAATTTCGATTTTATTTTTATCTAAGTCGGCTTGCTTATCACGAGTAAGATTTTGCTTTAATTGTTGGTATTGGGCTTGCACTGCTTCAAAATATTTCTCATCTTCTGCCTTTTTCTTAAAGTCTTCTAAAGCTTTTTCGCTGGCTGTTTGGTAGTCGTATTTTTTATCTGATAGAAAGGTTTTAAAGTCGGCAAAATCTAAATCAGTTAATTTAAATTCTTTGGCAGGAGCAACCGTGCTATGTTTGTTGCGGTATTTTGTGGCGTAATCGAATATTAACTGGTTCACGATAAGGCTTTCTGTAATCTTACTGTATTCGGCTTGTTTGGTAGCCACATCAGGATCAACACCTCCACCATCAAAAACTTTACGGCCACTTTTGGTTTTAAATTCTTTTTTTAAACTATCAGGGACACTGCCCACGCTGCCATCTGCATTTCTATGGCTGTAATCCAATGCTTGTATGCATCTTCCACTTGGTGTGTAATACTTGGCAGTGGTTACTTTAAGTTGCGCGTTGTAGGTTAACGGGCGTGTACTTTGTACCAATCCTTTTCCATATGTTTTTTGCCCTATTACCACACCTCTATCAAGGTCTTGGATACTGCCACTTACAATTTCACTGGCGCTGGCACTTCCTCTGTTGGTTAGCACTACCATCGGCATCTCGGTATCAACAGGTTGGTTAAGCGATTTGTAGCTTTTATCCCACTCTTTTACTTTACCTTTTGTACTTACCACTTCAACACCTTGAGGAACAAACACGTTAACAATATTTATGGATTCATGTAATAGCCCTCCCGGATTGCCTCTTACATCTAAAATAACACTTTTAAGATTTGGATTTTTCTTTAACTCAATCATGGCGTCACGCACTTCTTTACCTGCATTTTGGGTAAACGATGCCAACCTGATATAGCCAGTGTTTTCGTTAACCATACCCACATAGGGCACGTTTTTTAATTGAATTTCTTCACGTGTTATGGTTTTGGTTAAAGTGCCTTCACCTTCACGCTGTATCAATAGTTTAACTTGTGTGCCAGGTTGTCCTTTCAGCATTTTGCTAATATCGCTGGTGGTTTTGTTTTGGGTTGATTTTCCTTCAATTTCTAAAAGAATATCTCCCGCTCTTAAATCAGCTTTTTGTGCCGGATAACCTTCGTAAGGTTCAGTAACAACTACTTGGTTGTTTTTAGTTCCAACCATGCTACCTATTCCTCCGTATTGTCCAGTCATCTGAAACCTAAAATCTTCTGCCTCTGCTTCCGAAATATAATTGGTGTAAGGATCTAAAGACTCCAACATTTCGTCAATGGCTTTTTTTATAAGTTTGCCAGCATCAACATCATCTACATAATAAGTATTTACTTCCCTAAATAGGGTTGCAAAAATGTCAAGATTCTTACTGATTTCGAAATAATTGGTGCTTGCTGTTTTAAAAGAGAATAGTCCTAAAACACCAATGGCAATTACTACATAATACCAACGTATTTTTTTCAATAAATCCTTCATATGTGCTGTTCGTTTGTGTTAACTTAATACCTTTTTATAACAAGCAACAATAGTAGTTGCTATGTTTTGATAAACGGCAATATTGCTTAAATATTTTAAACTATGGCAATGGATCGTGTCCGTGGCCACCCCAAGGGTTGCAACTTGAGATACGTTTAAGCGAAAGCCAAAAACCTTTTAAGGGTCCATATTTGCTAAATGCCTCAATGGTATATTGAGAGCAAGTAGGGGTGTACCTGCAGGCGTTTGGTAGGTATGGAGAGAGTAATACTTGATACAATCTAACCAATGCAATAAACGGAAGACTAAGTAGCTTTTTCAAGTTGGTTTACAATTTTTTGAAGTACTTGTTCAAATGCGGGCTTTAGTTCGTTATGATGAAGATGCGTTTTACTTTGGAAGGTAATAGATATTACCATGTTTTTGTTTGTTCGCTGAAGCTCTTCATAAAGTATATGCTTGTGCGTGCGGTACAACTCGCGCATTTGTCTTTTAATGCGGTTACGGTCTACTGCATTTGGGAAATTGCGTTTAGACACCGAAACCATTACCTGTGCAGGGTATGTGGTTTGCACTAAAGGGGCGAATTGCCATAAAACACGAAAAGGAAACTGTGTAAGTACACGGTTTCCTTTACTAAATAAGTTATTAATTAGTGTTTTACTGCAAAGCCTTTCAGCTTTACTAAAGCTGTGGGTTGTCATTGTATGATAAAGGCAATGAAGTAAGCCTAATAGGCCTTACTAATTATTTTTTATGACGTTTTTCGCTAGAAACGGTAAGTTTCTTACGACCACGTGCTCTACGTGCATTAATTACTTTACGGCCAGCAGCAGTTGCCATTCTCTCTCTAAAACCGTGTTTGTTTCTTCTTTTACGTACTGATGGTTGGTATGTTCTTTTAGTAGACATAGCTTTTAATATTTAAGGAGTGCAAAAGTATTGATCTTTTGCACAAAAAAAAATCTTTTTGTAGTTTTTTTAACACATAAAAAAATCCCGCACGTAGCGGGATTTTTAAAGTCTTACTTACTAACGAATTAGTGAGCAGCTGGAGCTTCTGCAGCAGGAGCAGCAGTTGAATCAGCAACAACAGCAGTTGTATCTGCAGTCATTTTCATTTCTTCAGCTTGTAAAGTAGAATCAGCGATACGTTGTTGTTCGATTGAATCTAATTTAGCAGCTTCAGCTTTTGCTTTGTCATCAGCTGATGGTCCGCAAGCAACGATTGCTAACATAGCAGTTGCAGCAGCGATTGATAATACTTTTTTCATTGTGTTTGTTTTTTTCTTGATTAAAATCGGTGCAAATATATGCACTAATTTGAATAGTGCAAGTGTTTTTTTACTTTTTTCTCATGTAAATCACCATCGGAACACCATGGAAATCAAAATTTTCACGGATTTTGTTTTCCAAGTAACGTTTGTAGCTTTCGGTTACGTACTGTGGTAAGTTACAGAAGAATGCAAATTTGGGGCTACGACCGGGCAACTGCATGACGAATTTAATTTTTACATATTTGCCCTTGATTGATGGTGGTGGATAGTTTTCTATCAATGCGAGCATTACTTCGTTCAGCTGATGGGTTTTAATCCTACGTCTTCTACTTGCATGCACTGTCATGGCCACATCAACCAACTTGTGTATACGTTGTTTTTCTACAGCCGATGTAAATAAAACAGGTACATCGTTAAATGGTTTAAGTTTCTCCTTAATGGCGTCTTCGTATGCTTTTGCTGTTTTGTGGTCTTTGTCTATCAAATCCCATTTGTTAACCACAATCATTAATCCCTTACTGTTTTTTACAGCAAGGTGCACTAAGTTCATATCCTGAGAATCTAAGCCAATGGTGGCATCAATTACCAGAACTGCTACATCACAATTTTCAAGCGCATTGATAGATCGCATTACTGAGTAAAACTCAATATCTTCTCTAACTTTAGACTTTTTACGAATTCCGGCTGTGTCAACCAAATAAAATTTATGTCCGTAAGCATTGTATAAAGTATCAATTGTATCGCGGGTGGTTCCTGCAATTTCGGTTACAATGTTTCTGTCTTCGCCCAACAATGCATTTACCAATGATGATTTACCCACATTGGGTCTACCTACAATAGCTACTCTGGGAATAAAGTTAACAGGCTCTTCTTTCTCTATTAAATCATCATTTTCATCGTATTCAGCAGCAAAGTTGTCTTCAATTACATCTCCTTCAAAATCTTGGTCGTTGTCTTCGTTAGGTTCATCAATCAACTCGGGTTTAAGTTTTTCCATGATGTCGTCCAACAACTCTCCAGTACCACTGCCACTTACGGATGACAAAGAATATAAGTTATCAAATCCTAGTTTGTAAAACTCACTGGCTTCGTAAACGCGTTGGCTGTTATCAACCTTGTTTACCACCAAATAAACCGGCTTGTTGGTTTTGCGTAATAGTTTGGCAAACTGACTGTCTAAATCGGTTATACCGGTTGCTACGTCAACCATAAACAACAATAAATCGGCTTCTTTTATGGCAATATTTACCTGATCTCTGATGGCTGCCTCAAACACATCGTTACTGTTTGATACAAATCCTCCTGTATCAACAATGTTAAATTTACGTCCGCACCATTCTACTTCACCATAATGTCTATCGCGGGTTACACCCGAAAAGTCATCAACGATGGCTTTTCTGCGGCCCACCAAACGGTTAAAAAGTGTTGATTTACCTACGTTGGGCCTCCCCACAATTGCTACCATGTTTCCCATAATTTTTCTTTCTTTTTTAAATTGCCTTTAAATTATTAATCTTCTTTGTATCCGAACTGTTTAAGCAGCTTGTCGCTGTCTCTCCAGTTTTCTTTTACTTTTACAAAGGTCTGCAAAAATACTTGTTTGTCGAAAAAACGTTCTAAATCTCTGCGGGCTGCAATACCCACATTTTTTAACGCAGAGCCGCCTTTTCCTATTAAAATCATTTTTTGTGAGTCGCGCATCACATAAATCTCTGCACTGATGCGAATTATTTTTTCGTCTTCTTTAAATTCAACCACATCAACCTGCACGCTGTATGGAATTTCTTCCTTGTAACGCATCATAATTTTTTCGCGAATAATTTCTGATGCCACAAAACGCTCGCTTTTGTCTGTTAATTGGTCGTCAGGAAAATAGGATGGTCCTTCAGGAATAAATTCCATAATGGCCGTCATGGCGTTATTCAACCCAAATTTGTTTAATGCTGAAACCGGAATAACAGCCGTTGCATTGCTTACTTTACTTTTTATGTAAGTAATTTTTTCTTCCACCTTCTGGTTATCACCAATTAAATCAATTTTATTCACCAACACTAAAAGCGGTAATTTAATTAATTTAAGGCGCTCGTAAATGGCTTCATCCTCCGGATGGTCATCACTGTTGTCGGTAATAAACAAAACAACATCGGCATCTTGCAAACTTTGGTTCACAAAATCCATCATGCTGCCATGTAGTTTATACTTCGGTTCTATAATTCCGGGTGTGTCACTAAACACCAATTGGTACTCGGGTTTACTTAAAATACCCATAATACGGTGACGAGTTGTTTGAACTTTTGGAGAAATTATAGAAATTTTTTCACCTACTAAAGCGTTCATTAACGTTGACTTACCTACATTTGGTTTGCCAATAATGCTTACATATCCTGATTTATGATTCATAAAAATTTGCATGGCAAAGAAAGTGTATTATATTTGCACTCCCAAATCGGTAGTAATATTGGTTTGAATTAAAGCAGAGAAAAAGCTAAAACTGGAGCACAGCGCAAAGGCTAATAGCATTTAAAAGATACATCGCGGAGTGGAGCAGTGGTAGCTCGTCGGGCTCATAACCCGAAGGTCGTAGGTTCGAGTCCTGCCTCCGCAACTAAGGCTAAAGACCAAACGAAAGTTTGGTCTTTTTTTGTTTTAGGATGAATTAAATCAAAAAAATGGAGGGCTCACGTTTTGCGGCTTTGCGTACGGGCGGGATTATTAGCACTACACTCGATACGAAGAACCGATGTTCAAATATAGCAAAAAGCGTCAGACGAAGCACTGAACCCCGCCTGACGCAAAACCGCTGTTAGCGGAAGTGGTTCTCGTCTTAACACTGATTTTGTATTAGGTTTGTCAAATTATAAATCGGCCAGTTTCTACAAAGTGCTAACTGATTATAAAACTACGTTCACTGAAAGCAGGAATTGTTGGTTCTGCTTCGTAAAAAAAACTTATATTATCCTTATTGTCTGACATTCCTAAACTGTAAAGAACAGGCACAAAATGATCGGGTGTTGGAGCTGCTAGTTTGCCTAACTTGTGACTATTTTCGTAATTGATGATGTTAGTGAAATTTCGTTCGTCAATTTGTTTCTTTATCCAAACGTCATACTCTGCTTCCCAACCGAAAGGTGTCATATCGTTAGCACGCATTTTCTGAGCTCCAA
>JBFYQC010000012.1:0-15871 GCA_041302975.1 Bacteroidota bacterium | reverse complement strand
ATAAAAGAAAAACAAGAGGAAGCCGAAAAAGAACAACATGAGGAAGATGCGGCTACATTAAGAGAAATTTTAGAGAACACCATTCAGTTAAGTAAGGACCAAGAAGACTTAATTGATGAGATGAATAAGTTGAATGGCTACAGTCCGCAGTATGTAGAGTTAGCTAAAAAACAAAAAGTTACAAAAGACAATGCCAAAATTATAGAAGACAGTTTATTGGCCTTAAGTAAACGTGTGCCTGAAATTAGTTCGTTTATTAACCGTGAAGTAACCAAACTAAACGATAATTTAGATAAAAGTGTGGCAGGTTTTGGAGTACGTAATTTTATGGAAATACGTACACGCCAACAGTATGCCATGACGCATGCCAACAACCTTGCAGTAATGTTAAGTCAGGTGCTTAACCAAATGCAACAGCAAAACCAACAAGCAAAAAGTAAAAAAAGTGGTAAAGGAAAACCTAAGCCAAAACCTGGACAAGGCAAAGGAAGCAAACCTTTAACCATGAGTCAGATTAAAAAAATGCAAGAGGAGTTGAACAAGCAGTTGCGTGAGGGCATGAACAAAAAGGGTGAAGATGGTAAACCACAACCGGGCGGACAAAAACCGGGACAAATGCCAAACGGTCAACAACCAAACCCGAATGGGCAACAAGGTATGGGCAGCGAAGGTTTTGCACGGATGGCTGCACAACAAATGGCTATTCGCCAACAGTTACAAAAAATGATGCAGCAAATGGATGCCAAACAAAAAGAAGGTATTGGTGGTGCAAAAATGTTGGAAGAAATGAAACGTATGATGGAGCAAACAGAAAAGGAGTTGTATAATAAAAAATTGACTACCGAAATGTTGCAACGTCAGCAAGAAATTTTGACACGTTTATTAGAGAGCGAAAAAGCCGAGCGCAAACAAGAGCAAGAAGAAAAACGTGAGGCAGAACAGGCTAAAGATAAACCAAAACCTAGTCCACCAGCATTTGATTTATACATACAACAAAAAAACAAAGAAAAGGAGTTGCTAGAAACCATTCCGGCCGATATGCAGCCTTACTACAAAGAAAAAAGCAAAGAGTACTTTAATCGAATTGGTGGAGGAAAATAGCAGCAAACATTAACCCAAAACCTAATGAAAAAACTTAACCTCTATAGTTGTCTTTGTTTATTGTTTTTAATAGCATGTGGTAAATCCAATAAGGTTGATTTAATAGTTAAAGGGGCAAAAATTTACACCGTAGATTCGTTGATGAATACCGCGACAGTTATGATAATTAACCAAGGTAAAATTGTTGCGGTAGGTGGTGATGAATTACTCTATAAATACCAATCAGAATCGGTATTACAAGCCGATGGTAAGTTTATTTATCCGGGTTTGATAGATGCCCATTCGCACTTTTATGGATTGGGTGCTTACATGCAAACTGTAGATTTAACCAACACTAAAAGTTGGGATGAAGTAATAGAAAGATGCAAAGATTTTGCTGTAAAAAACAATCCTTCTTTTTTAACAGGCCGTGGCTGGGATCAAAACGATTGGGTTATAAAAGAATTTCCTGTCAATGATAAACTTAATCAGTTGTTTCCTGATATCCCGGTTTTGTTAAAACGGGTTGATGGCCATGCGGCAATAGCCAACAACAAGGCACTTGCTTTGACGAAATGCAACAAAAACACTAAAATAAATGGCGGTGAATTGATTAAAATTGGAAATAAACTTACAGGAGTTTTGATTGATAACGCGGTTGATTTAGTGCAAGAAAAATTCCCCAAATCTGATAAGGTGAGCATTGCAAAATCTTTATTATTGGCACAAGATTTATGCATTGATTTGGGTTTAACAAGTGTATGCGATGCTGGTCTTGATACCGAGGTAATAGAAGTAATCGACTCGTTGCAAAAAAGTAAACAACTTTTTATCAGGGTGTATGCCATGATTAGCGCAAACGATAAACAACTAGATGAATGGTTAAACCGTAAGCCAATAAAAACAGATGTGCTAAATGTATCCTCATTTAAAATGTATGCCGATGGAGCTTTGGGTTCAAGAGGTGCGTGTTTGTTACAACCTTATCACGACCAACATCACCACCATGGTTTAATACTTACACCACTGGCAAAAATGGAGGAGTTTGTAAAACGCATAAGCAACTCTCCTTATCAATTAAATACGCATTGCATTGGAGATTCGGCCAATAGATTTGTAATGAATTTGTATGGAAAATACTTAGGCGAAAACAACAACCGCAGATGGCGAATTGAACATGCACAAGTAGTTCATCAAAACGATTTTAATTTGTTTGGAAAGTATAACATTGTGCCTTCAGTTCAACCCACACATGCTACCAGCGATATGTATTGGGCTGAAGATAGATTAGGAGAAGAACGTATAAAAGGTGCTTACGCCTTTAAGACATTACTAAAACAAAACGGTTGGTTGCCGTTAGGTACCGATTTTCCGGTTGAGCCACCACAACCATTTTACACATATTACGCAGCAGTAGAAAGAAAAGATGCGCAACAATTTCCTGAAGCAGGTTTCCAAATGCAAGACGCATTAACTAAAGAAGAAGCCTTAAGAGGTATGATGATTTGGGCTGCAAAATCAGCGTTTGAAGAAGATATCAAAGGCTCTTTAGAAGTAGGAAAGTTGGCTGATTTTATCATCATGGACATTGATTTATTGCAAGCAGATATGCTTACCATTCGAGATGCCAAACCAAGTGCAGTATACGTTGGTGGTAAAAAATTAAAGTAAGTTACACATCAGAATACGTTAATCAACGTATTGAATCATGTCTTAGGTTAAGCGAACATTTGTTCCATAAAAACCAATTTATGAAAATCAAATGTTTTACTATTGTTATTGCCCTCTTGGGATTATTAAAAAATCTAACGGCTCAAGAAGTAAGCTATAAAGTCTTAACTGATGATCCCGATGCCAAAAATTTATCACTAGCATTAAATGTAATTGATTTTAGTACATACTCATCAAACATGAGCATAGCCTACAATGTAATTGGCAATGCGCAAGTAGGTAAGATTTTACAAGCTGATGTAGACTTTAGAAGGTCGTATAATGATATGTCAGCTGGGATGTTTTCTCCTGAAGATATAGGCAAAGGACATGAAATTAGGCTTGGTGGAAGGTTTAACTTATCAAACATAACACGCATCGGAAAAACAAGGGTAGTATTATCATCATACAGGTCCGGAAACTATCAATATAGTAGATACATAATTGTTCCTGTCACACAACGAAGAATTTTATCGGTTCGAGGTGGTATTCAAAATTATCGTCAAATATGCGATTTAAGCTCAATTCCAAGTAATGATGATAATGTGATGTATTACAAAGATGTATCAGGAAATAAGCAACAAGCAGTTGACAAAGCCTCATTCGAAACCATGCATTATACGGTGAATTCATCGGGTATATATGCTGGCATTAGTTATCAATCGATGGTTAATGTTATTATTCAAGCAGAAGGTTACGGCAAACGAAGCAGAAGTATAAGTAATGATTTTTATGCAGATATTTTACTTACCCCTTTAGTTACTTATACATTAATACCCAATAATAATCAAATGGCTGCATATAAAAATGTTGACATCAATAACGATTACAATTCTAAAAATTACATGGGTTGGCGTGTAGGTTGGCAGGCATTTATGGGTCGTAAAATTGGGTTTACCACCAAATGTGAGTTAGGTCAACAGCCCGGAAATTACCAAGGAACTTGGTACTTAAGCATAGGAATGGGATTAGGGATTGGATCAAACTTACTAGGTTTAAACAATTTTGGTAGGAAAAAAGAACAAAATCATTAACTCTTAAAGGCGTTTTATGTGGCCTGTTTTAGATATTTTACATGGCAAATGAGATTAAAAGATCATTTGACTAAACAGTCTTTTCTTGTATTTTGGGGTTAATTTTAAAACACTTAATCCTATATTTTATCCTCATTTTGCTATAAAAAGCCGATTATTTTTATATTGCAGACTTTAAGCAAAATAATATCGATGAAATTACTGAAAGACCTGCATCATGAATATGTTTTCTTGAGACGTATTAAGGTTATATCTGATGAGATTGCCAAACAAATGCCCGACAATGTAAAAATTTTGGATATTGGTTGTGGTGACGGAACCATTAGCAAATTAATCAGCGAGAAAAAACCTGGCATTAGCTATGAAGGTATTGATATCATGGCCCGTCCAACTTGTGCTATTCCTTTTAAAGAATACGATGGTGTGCATATTCCATATCCTGATAACAGCTTTGACGCTGCTCAATATACCGATGTATTGCACCACGTTCCGGATGATAATTTTAAAAACTTATTGAAAGAAACTATGCGTGTTAGCAAAAAGTACCTGGTTATAAAAGACCATTTATGGGCTAACGCATTCGATTTTCAAACCTTAAAATTCATGGATTGGGTGGGAAATGCACCACATGGTGTTAAAGTTATTTATAACTTTAAAACTGAAAAGTATTGGATGGATTTGTTTGATGAGTTGGGATTAGAAATAGTAACCATAAACAAACGCATTCCATTGTATCCAAGTTTGTTTAACATGGTATTTGGAAGACAATTGCACTTTATTGCCGTACTAAAAAAGAAAAATAGCTAAACCTATAACATGGAAAAGCAAATAGAATTAACTATTGTAATGCCTTGCCTTAATGAAGCAGAGACTTTAAAAACCTGCATCGACAAGGCTATGAAATATTTAAATGATAACAACATTAGTGGAGAAGTTGTTATTGGCGATAATGGCAGTACCGATGGTTCTCAAGAAATAGCCCACAGCTGCGGTGCTCGTGTGGTTGATATACCTCGCAAAGGTTACGGTAGTGCGTTAATGGGTGCTATACAAGCAGCCAAGGGCAAATACGTTATTATGGGCGATAGTGATGACAGTTATGATTTTAGTAACTTGAATGCATACGTAGAAAAACTTCGTGGTGGTTATGATTTGGTGATGGGTAATAGATTTAAAGGTGGTATTGCAAAAGGTGCTATGCCATTTTTACATTACTACTTAGGTAATCCGGTATTATCTTTTATTGGTAAATTGTTTTTTGGTGGAGGTATCAATGATTTTCATTGTGGCTTACGCGGTTTCCGTCAAGATATTGTTACCCTATTAAACCTACAAACTACAGGTATGGAGTTTGCAAGCGAAATGGTAGTAAAAGCCCAAATCAATAAGTTAAAAATTATTGAAGTACCAACAACGCTCTCTCCAGATGGAAGAAGCCGTCCACCACACTTACGCACTTGGCGTGATGGTTGGAGACACTTACGTTTCTTGTTACTGTATAGCCCTAAATGGTTGTTTTTAATTCCGGGTTTAACCTTAATGTTGATTGGGTTAATCTTGTTTATACTCATTCAACAAGGACCTGTACAATTATTGAATATCCACTTTGATACCAATACATTATTGTATGCCGGTGCATTTGTAGTAATCGGTTTTCAAGCAGTTAACTTTGCAGTGTTTACACGCATTTACGCTTTGCAACAAGGTTTCTTACCAAAAAATTCAACCCTCGATAAACTATACCATTTTATAACATTAGAGGCCGGTTTAATTATAGGTGTTTTAATAACACTTGCAGGCTTAGGTGGTTCGGTTTATTCGTTGTACTTATGGGATCAGCAAGACTTTGGTCAGCTAAACTACTCAAGTATTTTACGTGTAGTTATTCCTTCTGTATTTGCCATTATGATTGGTTTACAAACCATATTTTCTAGTTTTTTCTTAAGCTTTTTAGGCTTGAATCAGAAAAAAAGTTAACCTATTTTTTTGAAAACAGTTATTTATGCAAACACCTAAATCAGATAGCCGTTTAAGTATTATTCTGCCTTTACAAGGCAACGCAAAAGCTGCATCGTACGAACAAATTCTTAACTCGTTTAGCAAGGGTAAAACTGATGTTGATTGTGTGTTCATCAACTCATCAAATCAAAAGTTTATTGAGGGGTTACAACAAAATACTGCCTATCAAGATTTAGTTCAAAAACATAGATTACATGTTGCAAAAAACCTTACTGAAGCATTTGCGCTTGCCGGTGGTGCAACAAGTTTAGTGGTAGAAAATGTAGTTACTACTAATATATCGGCTGTGATAAGTGTGGCTCAAACCAAGCGGAAAAAAATGTTGAACAATACATTTTATTTCGGTTCGTACTCTTTAAAAGAGAGTGCCAATAAAAACGGTTTGTTGCAAAAATTAGGTAATAGTTTATATAATAATTTTGTGCGCTTTGTCAGCACAAGTAATGTAAACGATAACCAAAGTGGTGTAATTATAGTAAATACAGCGTTTGCTCATCAAACCTTCGAAACCAAACTTAGTACTGCAAATAACTATTTCGAAATTGCTAATCAAGTTGGTGCACATAAAATTAATTCAGAGGATATTGCTTTAACTGCTGATAAAAACTCTCCTTCGGGAAGTTTGTTGAGCATTTTGGCTTTACCATTTATATCTTTATTCTTAAGTTTTAAGTTTTTTGTGCTTTCTGCTTTGAACGAAATTAAAACAAAAGTACAGCCAGAAAATAAAGGTGATGCACCAATTTTCAGGATGATTTTTTATGTGCTTGTTTTAGTTTTTTGTGTTGTTTATCCTTTGTTAAGTCAACAGTATGGCATGACTTGGGACGAGAAACAACATGACGAGTATAGTAAGGTGGCTTACAATTGGGTAATGAGTTTTGGTGAAGACACTACAGCATTAAGTGAACCCACCGGAAATCAAGATTATGTGCGTCAAATATTCAGGCATTACGGTGAGCATATCAATTTAATATCAGCAATCATATACAATACATTTGACACAGATCCATACGATACACGTCACTTTATTATTTCGTTGTATGGTTTGTTTGGGTTGATATGCATTGGATTAACTGTTAAGACACTTACCAGTTGGCGCGGAGCAATTATCGCCTTGTTGTTTGTTGGTCTTAACCCAAGTTGGATGGGCTTTAGTATGAATAATCCAACAGATATTCCGTTTGCAGCAGGCTTTGCTGTTTCGGGATATTTTATGGTACGTATTTTACAAAATATGCCTCATCCAAAACGTAAACATATTACTTGGTTAGGTATTGGTATAGGTATTGGCATTGGTAGCCGTGTAGGTGCAATTTTAATTATTGCATATATGGCTATGTTCCTTGGTATACAATGGTTGTGGTATTGCATCAAAAACAAAAAAGGAATTTTTAGTGAAGGTTTTTTAACTTATTTAAATACAGTTTTAAGTGTTGCTGGTTTAGGTTATTTGTTCGGTATTTCGCTGTGGCCTTATGCTTTAAGCAACCCATTTAAAAACGTGTTCATTGCATTTAAAAAATCGAGTGAAAATGCATTTTATGCCAATAATACCGAGTTGTTTGAAGGCACACGCATGTATATGCTTACCGAGGCTCCAGGTTATTATGTGGTAAAGTTTTTAAGTATAGGTAATCCTATTTATTTGTTGGCGGGTATTGGTTTAACTGCATTACTTTTAAACTGGTTACGTAAGTATGTAAACATCGGTTATCTGTTGATGTTTATATTTATGATGGCTTTTCCTGTGGCTTGGGCCGAGTATACTGACCTGAATTATTATAATGGTTGGAGGCATTACCTATTTGTGTTGCCGTCAATGGTGGTATTATCAGCGCTATCTTATGAATTTTTGCTACATTCATTTAAAAACAAGCTTATACAAATTGGCGTAGTAATCGTATTAGGATTAGCATTTACAAAACCTTTAGTTTGGATGGTAAAAAATCACCCAAACCAATATGTTTATTTTAATGAGTTTGTTGGCGGTATTAATGGTGCATACGGTAACTACGAAACAGATTATTATAGTAACTCATGCCGTGAAGCGGCCGAGTGGATTGCTCAACAAGAACCCAATAAAAAAGTATTAATAGGTATCAATAATGAACCATTAACAGCTTCTTATTATGGGCATCGCATTAATCCAAATTTAGATTTTTTCTGGGTGCGCGAGTACGAGGAGTTTAAACCGCGTTGGGATTATTTAATTCTAACTAGTCGTACCTATAGTAAAAACGAATTGTTAAATGGTGCTTTTCCTCCAAAAGGAACTGTACATATTATAAAAGCAGATGATGCGCCATTGTGTGTGATTGTTAAGAGAGAAAATAATTATATGCCTGATGGATATGAGGCACTAGCTCGCAGAAGTGCAGATACGGCCATTATGCATTTCCAAAAAGCAGTTGAGTATGATCCAATGAATGAAGAAGCACACCGCATGCTGGGTACTGCTTATTTGTTTAATAATCGTTTTACCGATGCCGAAACGGCATTGAAAAAGTCTATTGAAATTTATCCTGAAAATTACTCTGGATATAGTATGCTGGGGCAAGTGTGGTACACCCAACAAAAACCTGATAGTGCTTTACCTTATTTGGATAAAGCTCTATTTTATAAACGTAACGTAACCGAAGCATACTTTTACGCAGGCCAATGTATGTTACAAAAAAACGACTTTGCTAAAGCTGCTGATTACTTTGAAAATGGTGTAAAAAACAATGGTAACATACCTGAAATGTTTGAAGGGTTAGGATTAGCCTATTTAAATATGGCTAACTACTCTATGGCTGAAGGAGCTTTAAACAATGCATTAGCCATGAACCCTAACTATGCGCGTGCTTATTATTATTTAGCACAAGTATATCAACGTACCAATGAAAAGGCTAAGGCAGATGAGTGTATAAGGCGATACCAAAGTTTAGCCGGTGGACAACCTATGCAATAATACCAAATGTTGCTTTGCAACGTTTAAATTAAACAGTTTAAAAAACAAACATGCAGTTATCTGTAATTATTGTTAACTACAACGTAAAGTACTTTCTAGAGCAGGCATTGCATAGCGTTTATAAAGCAATGCGCAGTGTTGAAGGAGAAGTGTTTGTAGTTGATAATAACTCAGCAGATGGCAGCTGTGAAATGGTACGCAGAAAGTTTCCTCAAACCATTGTTATAGAAAACAAATCAAATACTGGTTTTAGTGTAGCCAATAATCAGGCTATTAAACAAGCTAAAGGTAAATATGTGCTGTTGTTAAACCCTGATACCGTTGTTGAGGAAGACTGTTTTACCAGCTGTATTGAGTTTATGGAATCGCACCAAGATGCAGGTGCATTAGGGGTTAAAATGATTGACGGTAAAGGCAAGTTTTTACCTGAATCAAAACGCAGTTTACCAACGCCCAAAGTAGCATTTTACAAAATGTTTGGCTTTGCGTCTGTTTTTTCTAAATCAAAAATATTTGGTAAATACCACTTAGGTTTTTTAAGTAATGATGAAGTGCATGAAGTGGAGGTTTTATCCGGTGCTTTTATGTTTATACGTAAAACTACTTTAGATAAAATTGGCTTATTAGACGAAGATTATTTTATGTACGGAGAAGATATTGATTTGTCATACCGCATAACACAAGGCGGGTATAAAAATTACTATTTCCCCAATACCACCATTATACATTACAAAGGTGAAAGCACCAAGAAAACCAGTGTAAATTACGTCTTTGTGTTTTATAGGGCTATGATTATTTTTGCTCAAAAACACTATAGTAATAAACATGCAAAACTTTTTAGTTTCCTGATAAGTTTTGCTATTTACATTCGTGCAAGCATCTCCTTAGTTGCTAGATTTTTGCAAACTACCCACCTCATGCTTATGGACGCAACATCTATGTATGCGGGTATTTATTTGATAAAATTATACTGGGAGCGTAACCATAAATTCGTTGAAGGAGGCTCTTACCCCCTAGAGTTTATGCTGGTTAATGCCAGCATGTATACTATGCTTTGGGTGTTTGGTTTATACCTTGCGGGTGCTTACGAAAAACCTCGCTCTATAACAGCGGTTGTAAAAGGTATTCTATTTGGCTTGATAGGTATAAGTTTAGTATATGCATTTGCTCCAGAAAGCTACCGTTTTTCGAGAGCTATTATCATGCTGGGATTTGTGTGGGCTCTAATTGGCGCCTATTTAAACCGTTTGGTATTATACATAGCCAAGTTTAAAAAAATAGATTTAGCTATGGCTTATGACACTACAACTATAATTGTAGGTAGTCAAAATGAAGCTGCTCGTGTGCAAGATCTATTAAACAAATCAAAAGCCAATTGTAAGGTTGCTGGCTATATAACTGTTGGTAATGAAAAAGAACAAAGTGATGATTACTTGGGTGATGTTTCGCGACTAACAGACATCGTGCAGGTTTTTAATGCCGAGGAAATTATCTTTTGTTCCAAAGATATTTCAGCTACCCAAATTATACAATGGATGAGTGGTGTTACCCTACCTGGTGTGCAATATAAAATCGTACCTGAAGAGAGTTCATTTATCATTGGTTCAAATAGCAAAAATAGTGCAGGCGATTTTTATGCCTTAGATATAAGCATGGCCCTTAGTGAGCCTCAGCATCAACGAAATAAAAGGTTATTAGACTTGTTTTTTGCTTTAATTTTTACAATATTTACTCCACTACTATTAGTTATTGTTAGGCATCGTCTAAAGTTTTTAAATAATTTATTGGAGGTGTTTTTCGGACAAAAAACTTGGGTTGGTTATACACAGTCATCAAACCAGAACACTTTACCTAAAATTAAACAAGGGGTGTTATCTCCAGTAATTAAATGGAATAACCATGTTGAACCTGGGACAGCCAATAAACTTAATTTTATGTATGCTAAAAACTATTCTGTTGAAAAGGATTTGTATATCATTCTTTTATCTATTACTAAACTAGGTAATTAGGTTGTAATCTTTGTTTATTGTGGTTTCTACAAATGCGTAGTCTGCAATCAACTGTTGTATAATTTTAGCTGTTTCATCAGGGTAGTTTATCGATACAGGATGTCCGAAATTGATCCAGCTTTTTAATCTTCCTGTAAATGTCTCATCAATTTGTTTAATTACTGATACGCCCATTTGGCGGAGAGCTTCGGCATTACATGTTTGCTCGTATTGGTTTAACATAGGTATTGATAATACTTTCTTGCGCAGATAAATTGCCTCTGCCGGACTCTCAAAGCCACCAGCAGTTACCAAGCCATCACTTGATGCTAAACTATGTAAAAAGTCATCGTTAATAATAGGCTTGATAGTAACATTACTTTTTGAGTAAGTTGTTTTACTGTGTTTACTAAACACGTGCCATTTTACATCATTAATTCGCATCAAATGTGGCATTAAAACTTCATCAGCATGTGCTGGCAAGTAAACCGTAAAATGTCCTTTATTTTCTGGTTCAAGCATCCTCACTTCTTTACGAATAATAGGTGTGTGAATAAATGAATCATAAGGTTTAAAATGGAAACCTATTTTGTATGAAGTAGGAGCGTAATATTTTAATATGCGCTCACTAATTTTATTCTGTTTTATTGGTCTTGGTGTGTGCTTAGATAAAAATGCAGATTGATGACTTAATGCAACGCAAGGTTTATTTTTTAGTTTACAAGCCCAAGCAGTTATTGGTTCAAAATCATTAATAATTAAATCATAATCATTTACAGGAAAGCTTAATAAGTCTGATAAAAAATTAATTGGTTTTAAGTGTTTTATACTATCAACAAAATCAATACCACCCTGTTTGCCAAAAGTATAACCAATACCTGGTTTTTTGTATTTGATTAGATAAGGTAATTGAATTTCTGTTTGTCGGCCACTCACTAAAACATCTAACTGACCATAATTTAATAGATGAGGTATTATCTCACGTGCTCTGCTAATATGGCCATTGCCTGTACCTTGTATTGCGTATAAAATTTTCATTAAGCAACAGCAACTGCAGATTTAATAATGTCTTGGTAAAGCGATTCCATGTCAGGAAGTTTAACATTTAATTCGTCTTCTTCATATAAGTCTTCATCACCAAATTCGTCTTTGTAATGGTATAAGTTCCACTTTTTATCTGCGTATTCAAGGGCAGTTAAATTTTCAACCCAATCACCACTGTTTAAATAAAGCGTTTCTCCATTCTCTGTTTTAATATTACGTATGGCTGGTTGATGTATATGGCCACACAACACATAATCGTAACCATTTTCAATTGCAATACTAGTTGCGGTCTCTTCAAAATCATCTATAAACTTAATGGCTTGTTTAACACTATTTTTAATCCGTTTACTAAACGATACTTTCCCTCTTCCCATTTTTTGTGAAACCCAATTAACCATGCTGTTTAATACAATTAAAGTATCATAACCAATAGCACCAAGCTTGGCTAACCATTTGCTGTGTTTCATGCTAATATCAAACACATCACCATGAAAAATCCAGGCTTTTTTGCCATCTAAGTCTAGTACTAGTTTATCTAGTAGCTCTAACTTCCCCAATCGGAAGTCTGTAAATTTTCTGAGCATTTCATCATGGTTTCCAGTTAAATAATACACTTTTGTTCCGCTGGCCATCATTTTAAAAATGCGTTGTACCACTTTCATATGACTATCAGGCCAATAACGTTTACTAAACTGCCAGATGTCTATGATATCACCGTTTAATACTAAAATTTCAGGATTTATTGATTTTAAGTAGCGGTTAACCGCTTTTGCGTGGCAACCATATGTACCTAAATGTACATCAGAAATTACTGCCACCTTTATGTTGCGTTTATTCATTTACGCGCTGATTATTTGGTTACACAAATTTTAACCCGCAATGTGATGTGAATGTTAAGCAATAATGAAGTGATTGCGAACAGCCAATCACCAATTTGTAAAATAAACACAAGTCATGACTATAAAGGTTTGTTTTAGTCGCAACTTTTCATTAATTCGTATGTTCTATTTACAATTATGCCAACAGCAATAACCAACGATGTAAAAATAACTGTGGAGGTTGCCTATCAGGAGAACCAATCAGACAAAGACCATGTTTTTGCCTACCGCATTACCATACACAATAAAGGTGATTACACCATCAAATTGTTGCGCAGGCATTGGTATATAAACGATTTAAATGTGGCAAAGAACGAAGTGGAAGGAGAAGGTGTTGTTGGAGTTCAACCTGTATTGGAGCCGGGCGAGTCGCACCAATATGTTTCGGGCTGTGTAATACAATCAGACATGGGTGCTATGCACGGAACGTATTTGATGGAACGACAGCTGGACGGTAAACAATTTAAGGTAGCTATACCCAAGTTTAATTTAGTAGCACCATTTCGCAACAATTGATTACGGTTAAAAATAATTTGTATAAAACCGCCATTTTTTTAAGTGGCTTGTTAGCGATATTCGGAACTTATTACATCATAAAAATTCAATCAACAAAGGACGCGGTAATAACTGAAGGTATTGTAACTACCAACTACATGCATGGCATTAACAAAAGTGATTTTGGTAGTACAATTAGTGCTGAAATTCAGTTTTATGCCAATGATAGTTTGGTTACTATTTTAGGACCTGAAGGACAGCCTATGGATGTTGGATTAATTGTTCCTATACTATATCAAACAGAAAATCCTGCTGCTGCCGTTGTTTATAATTTTGATGGTTTCTGGCTGCATGGATTGATATGGTGTATTTTGCCAACTATTTTTTGGGTGGCCATTAGTTTAAGTATAGTTAAAGTGAAGGATAATTAAATAAATCGTCAGGGTTAACTTAAAGTAAAATATTCTTCTTTTTCCGTGGTATGGTTTCTGATTACTCCTGCACTTACTAAGTTAATTAACATTTTTTGCGCGCGCCAACGTGATATATTTAACAACTTGCAAAGTTGTTTGGTGGTAATTTTATCGTTTTTATCCAAATATTGAAGCAGCCCTTCTTCATGTTTGCTGTATTTTATCAATGTGTCTTTAGGATTTGTAGCACGTTTTAATACATCAACAACAACTTTACTTGCCAATAAGCTCTTGTCTTTAACCCTGATGTGCACCCACCATTTTCCGTCTTCGTCTTTTGCATAATAAGGTTTGTTGGTACCTTCAGGTACAATACATTCAATAACGGTTCTATTGCCAAATTCCCATTCAATAATTTCCAATTCAATTTCTGGTTTACAATAAAATTGTGCTGCTAAATCAAGCATGTATTTTTCATCTTCGCTTCTTACACCGCTAATTGTGCCATTATCATTAACACCAACCAACAGCCTTCCACCTTTGTGGTTTGCAAACGAGCTCATGGTTTTGGCAATTTTACTCGCGCTCGAAATTGTCTTTTTAAAGTCGAGTGTATCGTTTTCGCCTTTAGCAATTAACTGTTGTATGTGATTTAATGTCATGATAAACCTTAGCAAACTATACATTTTAACGCATTTGCCAAAGCGTTGTTTCATTGCCTTCAATTAATCAGAGTATTAATAATTTGCTTGATAAACTCAGATTTTAATTTAGCAATAAAAGGTTTGTTTTATTAATTGGTAAAATCAATATTTGCGACACTTTAAAATTGGCTTTAAAACCTTATTAAACAATGACACAACCAATAAAAATATCTGTAGCCAAAGGCGATGGAATCGGTCCAGAAATTATGGACGCTGTATTGCGTATTTTTGATGCTGCAAAAGTTACACTCGATTATGAGTTTATTGAAATGGGCAAAACCTATTTTGAACAAGGTTTTGGTACAGGAATGACTCCTCCTGCCAAAGAAAGTGTTGAACGTAATGGTATATTGTTTAAAGGCCCAATGGAAACCCCAAAAGGAAAGGGCATGAAAAGTATTAACGTTACAGCCCGTAAAACATGGAGCACTTATGCAAATCGCAGGCATTTTCAAAGTTTACCGGGTGTTGAAACAGTATTTAGCCGTGCCGGTATTCCTATTGATATTACTATTGTTCGCGAGAATATCGAGGGTACTTACGGTGGAATTGAGCATTTAAATACAAATGATGTGGCGATTTGCCGCAGAATTATTTCAAGGCCTGGTTCTGAGCAAGTAATTCGTTTTGCTTTTGAAATGGCTCGTAAAGAAGGATTTACAAAAGTTACTTGTGCCCACAAAGCCAACATTATGAAACTTACTGATGGGATGTTCCTTGAAACGTTTCAGCGAGTGGCTGCAGAATACACTGATATAAAGTCGAATGATATTATCGTTGACGATTTGGCTATGAAGTTAGTTGCTCGTCCTCAAGAATTTGAAGTAGTGGTACTTACAAATTTACAAGGTGATATTATGAGTGATTTATGTGCTGGTTTGGTTGGTGGATTAGGTTTCGCTCCTTCAGCCAACGTGGGTGATAACATCTCGATTTTTGAAGCGGTTCACGGAACTGCGCCTGATATTACAGGTAAAGGCATTGCAAATCCAACTTCATTGTTATTAAGTGGTTTGATGATGTTGCGTTATTTAGGTTTTGTTAAACAAGCAGCCGATATTGAGAATGCTTTACGTTATACCTTAGAGCAAGGCGTACATACCGGTGATTTTGGTGATAAATCTATCCCATCTGTAGGAACAGAAGCTTTTGCAGGTGCGATTATTGCTAACTTGGGTAAAAAACCTGAATTGTCAAAACCTCGTGAAGCTGTTGAAGGTGTAGCTTTATTCACTAAGCCAATTGCTCCATCAAAACAAAAAATGATGAAGGCTCCTGACAACTCTGTGAAAACAATTGCAGGGGTTGATTTCTTTGTGGAAAGTGAGTTATTGGGTAGTGAAATTGCTGAAAAAATTCAACCACACTTGGCATCAAACCAAAAATTAGTAATGATTAGTAACCGTGGTACCATGGTTTGGCCTACAGGTTCTGTATTTACCGAATGTGTAGATCATTACCGAGTAAGGGTTGAAGGCGATATGACCCAGCCTGAAATTTTTGATTTGTTATCTAAACTTTCAGCGGAGTTTTATATTCCTTCTCATGAAGTG
>JBFYQC010000011.1:0-3077 GCA_041302975.1 Bacteroidota bacterium | reverse complement strand
CTTTTACAAAGCTGCTACCGATTTAACTTTGGCTAAATAACTCATTCCCATTTTTACTTGCGAGTAACTTAATGCCTCGCCTAGCTTTTCTTTAATTGGTTTTAAATCTGTGGTGTCAAGTTCGGTCACTACTTTTTGTATCTCATCAATATCACGTTGAGATAAAAAATCGAACACATTAACCAAGCCAGTGCCCACAAATTCGGCCAAGTGACTTTCTACAGTTCCGGTGGTTATACCGCGTTGTTTGGCAATGGCAATTACATCCATGCCTTTTTGGTAAAAATCAAGCGTTACCAGTTTTGTGCTGCCTTTTTCTGCTTTGGCTGATGTAGCTGAGGCAGCTTTAGCAACAACCTTTCTTTCTATCAATGGCACATCAAACGTAAACTCACCAAAAGTTATGCGCTGCACCTGGTTTAGTTTTTTCCAAAACAAAGTTTCTATTTCATCCGTATCGCGGGTAAATTGTTTCACCTTTACTTTTCCATTTAAAAACAGTTTTATCTTTTCAATCGGTAAAATCAGTTCGTCATGTATAACCTTGGCAAAATATTGTTTGGCTTTGGTTACACGTTCGTTTAACAGTTCTCCATTTATGGGTTGAGTTTGAAGAATAACCTCCAATTGTTTTATAAACTTATCGGCTGTTAGTTGTTGTTCTTTGGCCCTATCTAACAATACCGATGAAACCGTTTTTATCATCTCTTGTTCGGGTAGTTTCTTGCTGTCTATTTGTTGGTTATAATAATTAATCTCAACCATTAGTTTACTCCAATCAAAGGTTTTTAATAGCAGTTGTGCAGCAAATTTGGGCTTCTCTTCTTTTAACTTTTGCTCAATAAAATCGGTACTGTTTTCTTGCTGTGCAAATTTTAAAATGCGTGCATCAGATTGCACACTGTTAGGCGTAATATGAGATAATAATGTAATGCCATTTAAAGTACGGCACCTGCTTAATGCCACATAAACCTGACCCGCAGCAAATGAACTTCCAGCATCAATCACTACATCATCAAAAGTTAAACCCTGACTTTTATGTATGGTAATGGCCCATGCCAAACGGATAGGATATTGCGTAAAACTACCCAATTCTTCTTCCTCTAACTTGTTGGTTTCTTTGTTTAAAGTATATCTAATGTTCGTCCACTTTTCTTTCTCTATTTCAAAGGTTTCCTGCGTATCATTAAACTCAACCCTAATGGTTTCTTTGCTTACATATTTTACAGTGGCCAGCTTGCCGTTATAATAGCGTTTATCTAAACTCGAATCGTTTTTAATAAACATAATTTGAGCACCCGGTTTTAGCTGCAAATCCATTTCGGTAGGTAAAGCTTTCTCGGAAAAATCGCCATTAATGGCACCGCTAAACAACAAGGTTTTACCCGGTAATTTGGCCAACTCGCGCTGGTTAATTTCATCGGCCATGCGGTTATGTGTAGAAAGTGTAATGCCTTTGGGTGTTTCGTTTTTTAAGGTTGATATGTGCCTGCTGCGCAACACTTCTAGGTCTGTTGTAGTTAAGCTATTGTTTCTAATGTTGTTCAATAAATCAACAAACGAAGCCTCTTTTTGCCTATACACTTCTTTTAACTCTATAAACAAAGGTGGCTGTTCGCGCATTACGGGCGCACTAAAAAAGAAAGGACTTTCGTACTCCTTGCGCATCAATTCCAATTCAGCATCCGAAACCACCGGAGGCAATTGAAACAAATCGCCAATAAGCAACAATTGCACGCCACCAAAAGGTTTGTTGTTGTGGCGCACGTATTGCAATATATCATTAACGGCCTGCAACAAATCAGCCCTTACCATACTTACCTCATCAATAATTAACAACTCCAGCTCGTTAATTAACTCCGTTTTTTCTCTGTTAAAGCGTAAGTTTTTTAGCAATTGGTGTTTATCAACCGTGGCGTTATTGCCAAAAATATTGGTTGATGAAGGCAGGTATAAATTAAACGGCAACTGAAAAAACGAATGCATGGTAACACCACCGGCATTAATGGCCGCCACACCCGTAGGCGCAACAATGGCCACGTTTTTCTGCGATTGCTCTTTTATTTGTTTTAAAAAAGTGGTTTTACCTGTTCCGGCTTTTCCGGTTAAAAACAAGTTACACGAAGTAAAATTAATTACTTCGGTAGCCAAGTTAAACAAGGTGTTTTCTTTCAATTCAATGGTATTCATGGTCTAGTAGGTTATACGCTGCGGGGTTGAGTAAATATTAAAACGTTGGTTGCGTAAAAAACCAACCAACGTAATGTTAAACGATTGTGCCGTTTGTACCGCCAAACTGCTTGGCGCGCCTACTGCACAAACTATTGGAATACCTGCCATGGCTGCCTTTTGCAACAACTCAAAACTGGCACGGCCGCTTAATAATAAAATGGTTTTATTGGGTTGAATAGCAGGTAAATTTAAGGCTGCACCTATTAATTTATCTAAGGCATTGTGCCTGCCCACATCTTCGCGCAACAGCAATAAATTACCTTCGGTATCAAACAAGGCGCAAGCGTGTATGCCGCCTGTGTGTTCAAAAACATTTTGTTGGGCACGCAATTTATCGGGTAATTGGGTAATGGTTTGTGGGTTTATTTGTACACTATAATCGGGGAGTAGCACGGGGCAATTGGTCATAATGGCCTCAATACTTTCTTTACCGCACACACCGCAACTGCTGGTGGTGTAAAAGTTACGTTGCAATTTACTCAGGTCAATTTCTAAATCGGGTTTTAGCTCTACACGAACAATGTTTTCCAGGTTTTCTTTGGTGTTTAGTTCGGTGCAGTAGTGTATTTTATATACATCATTGGGGTTTTGTATGATGCCTTCGGTAAACAAAAAACCAAGCGCCAGTTCAAAATCGTTGCCAGGAGTACGCATGGTAACCGAAACACTTTTTTGTTGGCGCATGTCCATTGGCCCAAAACCCAGGCGTATTTCCATGGGTTCTTCTACGGCCAATAAATCAAGGGTTTGTTCGGGTTGATTGGCATTGATGCGGGTAATATTTACGCTGCTTACACTTGGTTTTGTCATCCCCACGAAAGTAAAAACTTAATTGTAATAAATGG
>JBFYQC010000010.1:0-11064 GCA_041302975.1 Bacteroidota bacterium | reverse complement strand
TCATCATATCACGTAATGTTCCGCCACCAATTGCGGTAACAAACGTGAGCACCAAAATGCCAAACACATCTAACTTTTTTTGCATGGCTGCCAAAGCGCCACTAAAAGCAAATGCAATAATCCCGAGTAACTCAACAGTGTTGTGAAAGGTAAAAAACATAGGTTTAGTTTAATGGTATAAAAGTAATCTATTTTTAATGACTTTAAAGGCAACAACAAACCTCCATTAATATTTTACCACGAGGTACACAAAGAAAAACACTAAGGTCACAAAGTTTAATAATGATGTTATTACAATCCTTGTGCACTTTGCGAAAAACGTTGTGAACTTAGTGGTTAAATCATAACAGTTTATCTCTTTTGAATTAAACCCACCACCCAAGTAGTTAACCTGCGTGGGAATAAACGCGGTAACACCGATAACACAAAATTTCCCCATCCGTGCACTGCAACATGTTGTCCGCGCATCATGGCTTTATAACCATACTCAGCAACTTGTTTTGATGTAGGTAATTTACGTCCTTTAACCAATTTACTTTGTGCCATACCCGATACATCCATAAACTGTGATTGGGTTGGGCCAGGGCAAAGTGCAGTAACTGTAACTCCTGATTCTTTTAACTCTTGTGCAATGGCTTCACTAAAGTGCAACACATAAGCTTTGGTGGCATAATATACGGCCATATTTGGTCCCGGTAAAAAGCCCGCAACCGAGGCTACATTTAATATTTTTCCACTACCATTTTCAAGCATTTTAGGTAAAACAGCATGCGTTAAATAGGTAAGTGTGGTAATGTTTAACTCAATCATGTCTTCGGTGGTTTTCCAATCGCATTGGTTAAATGCACCAAAATAACCAAAGCCAGCATTGTTAATCAGGTAATGTATGTTTTCGTTTTTTAATTCTTCAACCAATGCCTTTACTTCACTTAACTGAGATAAATCTTTAGCGATTACTTTAACATTAATGGCATTGTTGCGTTTTAAATCTTCGGCCAGGGCCAAAAGTTTTTCTTTGTTGCGTGCTACTAAAATCAAATCCGATTTTTCATCGGCAAGCACGTGGGCTAATTCAAAACCAATGCCACTTGACGCACCAGTTATTAATGCTGTTCTCATACAGTTATTTTAAATCTAAAGAGATTTGTTCGTTTAGTAAGGTAAAGGTCATGCGATGCAATGGTGTTGCGCCAAATTGTTTAATAGCCTCTCTGTGTGCTTTGGTTGGGTAGCCCATATTTTGTGCCCAATTGTATTGAGGATATTTTTCATGCAAATCTCGCATAAACTCATCACGGTATGTTTTGGCCAAAATAGATGCAGCAGCAATGCTTTGAAATTTGCCATCACCTTTCACTACACACTCGTGTTTAATTTTTTTGTAAGGAATAAACCTGTTACCATCAATAAGCAACATTGCCGGTTCTATGTGCAACTTATCCAAAGCAGCGTGCATAGCCATGAACGATGCCTTAAGGATATTGAACTTATCAATGTCGTGATTGCTTAATTGTGCAACACCAAAACTTAAAGCACGTTCTTCAATTTCTAACCTAAGTTCATTGCGTTGTTTCTCGGTTAGTTTTTTCGAATCATCCAATCCTTTGATGGGCTTGCTTTCGTCTAAGATTACAGCAGCGGCAAATACAGGCCCTGCCAAGCAACCTCGCCCGGCTTCATCGCAACCTGCCTCCAATTGTCCTTTGGTGTAATATCGTTTTAGGCCCATCAGGGTTTTATTATTTAAGCTTCACCATCGGCAGGTTTGGCTGTAGCTAATTTTTCTAATTCTTTATCGATATAGTAAAGTGATTGTGGTCCACCACCAATTAATTTTATCCTGTCAATTAAACGGGTAAACTGCATTTCTTCTTCCAACTGTTCATCAACAAAAAACTTTAAAAAGGCTTCGGTAGCATGATCGTTTTCTTTGCGTGAAGTTTCAATCAATTTATAAATAGATTGGGTTACTTTATTTTCTGCCTCCAACGATTTTTGGCAGGTTTCTAAAATACCTTTAAATGCAGTTGCCGGCTTTTTTAATTCAGGCACATGTGCATGTCCACCCACTTGGTTGATGTAGTTAAAAAACTTCATGAAGTGAATTTGTTCTTCGGCACTTTGCTTGTAATAAAATGCAGCCGACCCTTCGTATCCATTGCTATCGCACCAAGAAGCAACCGATAAGTAATGGTATATGGCAGCCATCTCTAAAGTAAGATGTGCGTTAAGTGCGGTTTCTACTTTTTTAGGAATTAACATAATTGTAAGTTTTAATATTTTAGTTTAATGTTTATTTAGTTTTAACTCAAGCCTTCAATAATACCGTTGTTAAAGGTCATACCGTTTGCAGCAGGTTCTTTGGGTAACCCCGGCATACGCATAATATCACCACAAACAGCTACTATAAATCCTGCACCGGTATTTATTACCAAATCTTGCACATGTAAGGTATGTCCTGTTGGTGCACCATACACATCGGCATTATCAGTAAAACTGTATTGCGTTTTGGCAATACAAATAGGTAGGTTGCCTAAGTTGTTTTTCTTAATACGGCCTAACATTGTTTTACATTTGCTGCTAAATTCTACTTTATCGGCACGGTAAATTTTTGTAGCTACTTTTTCAATTTTAGTTTCAATACTGTCCTCTAAATCGTAGGTAAAGTTAATAGGTTTTGAGGGATTGTTTTCAACGGTATGTACAATTTTATTGGCCAACTCAATAGCGCCATTTCCTCCTTTAACAAACGCTTCGTTAACTGCAAAGGCACAGCCTTTCTCTTCGCACCAGGTGCGTAAAAAGTCAATTTCCTCCTGCACATCAAAATGAAACTTGTTTAAAGAAACCACAATACTTTGTCCAAAACCTTGTAAGTTTTCAATATGACGTTGCATGTTTGGAAGACCTGTTTTAATACCGTCTATATTAGGCTTTTTGGTAGCATCCAATTCTAACCCTGCATGCATTTTGATAGATTGCGTGGTAACCACCAACACCGTTGCTTTAGGTTGTAATTTAGCAACACGACATTTGATATCTAAGAACTTCTCAGCACCTAAGTCGCTACCAAAACCAGATTCAGTTACCACATACTCGGCACAGCTTAATGCCATTTTGGTAGCAATAACACTGTTGCAACCATGCGCAATATTTGCAAATGGTCCGCCATGAATCATAGCTGGAGTATTTTCTGTAGTTTGTACTAAGTTGGGCATAATGGCATCTTTTAACAAAATGGTAATTGCGCCACCCACACCCAAATCTTTAACGGTAAAAGGCGAATTGTCCATTTTATAACCAAGAATAATGCGTTCAATACGTTGTTGTAAATCGTCAAAGTTTTCGCTTAAACATAAAGCCGCCATAATTTCGCTTGCAGGTGTAATATCAAAACCGGTTTCTTGAGGGATACCATTGGTGCGGCCTCCCAAACCTGTTGTTACAAAACGTAAACTTCTGTCGTTTACATCAAGCACACGTTTCCAAGTAATTTGTTTCAGGGCTTTATCGCTGTTTAAATTGTTATATTGGTAATTGTCTAACAATGCTGCAATGGTATTGTTAGCCGTTGTAATGGCATGAAAATCTCCGGTAAAATGCAAGTTGATATCTTCCATCGGTAACACTTGTGCATAACCACCGCCCGCTGCACCACCTTTCATTCCAAACACAGGTCCAAGTGAAGGCTCGCGTAAAGCAGCAATACATTTTTTACCAATTTTATTTAAACCTAAACTGGCACTAACGGTGGTTACAGTTTTACCTACACCAGCTTTGGTAGGAGATATGGCCGTTACTAAAATCAAATTATTTTTATTGATGTTGGTTTCATTCAATACGTTTAATTCTATTTTAGCTTTTGTTTTGCCGTAAGGTATAATGCTATCGGCACCAATATTTAACCCATCAGCAATTTGTTGAATAGGCTTTAAGGTCGCTTCACGAGAAATTTCAATGTCGGATTTCATATGTGTTTGAAGTTTTGTTTTTGTTATTTTAATGATGCAGCTTTTTCGATACTACTCCAAAGTTGTTCAGCAGAAACATCCCAACTAAAATCAAGCTTTCGTTTGGCACTCGCAAGTTTTTTTTGCTGATAGAAATTTTGGTCATTGGTTAGTTTTATCAGAGCATCAGCCACTTGCATTACATCATCTGGTGAAACTAACACTCCGGCATCACCTGCAACTTCTGGCATAGAAGTTACATTAGAGGTAATAACCGGCACGTCACAAGCCATGGCTTCGATAATAGGTAATCCAAATCCTTCAAAAAATGGAATGTACACCATTGCGTATGCAGCAGCAGTTATTTTATATAAATCTTCTTCAGCAACTCTGCCTGTAAAAATCACATCGTGCTGGTGTTTCATTTGGTTATAGGTTTCTTCAATGCCTTTGCTTTGCCAAGCTTTACGGCCAACTATTACCAATTTAAAATTATTTTGGATTGATGTTTTGTAAGTATCAAATGCCTTAAGTAATGTTTCAATATTTTTACGCGGATGCATAGCACCTACATAACAAAAGTAAGGATGCTGATTGGTGTACTTTTGTTTGGTTGCTTTTTTGAGATCTTCATTTATGGGTTCAAAACCCTTGCTGGGCGCATTGTACACCACATCTATTTTATTTGGGTTGATGTTGAATTGATGAACAATATCTTGTTTGGTGTAGTTTGATACCGCAACCAACCTTACTGCTTTGTGCGCATATTTTGGAAAAAAGTGGGTGTAATAATGATACTCTAATTTGTTGATGCCTTGTTTAAAGTGTAAAAAAGCAAGATCATGCATCACTGCTAATTGAGGCACATTAGTGCGTAAACTCAAATAACCATCAGTGGTAACAAAAATATCTATATTATATTTTTTTAATGCTTTTGTTACCGAAAAGTTAAAGAACCAATAATACAAAAACGGATGACGAGCTTGCGGAAAAAGGACTACCGGCTCTACGTTATCAGCAAATACAAACTCGCTACTGTATGGCCTATCAAACAAAAATATAAATTGGTGTTCAGGATGGTTACGCGTAATGCGCTGCATGGTCTCGTACGTATACCTGCCAATACCTTCTAATTTATTAGTAAGTAAAAATCGCGCATTAACGGCTATCCGCATAAAATTAATAAGACTAATTGTGCTTGTAATAATTATTATTGTACACAAATAAACAATTTATATTAACAGGCCGCGCCCCGATGTCGAAAAAAATTTTAATAAATGTGTTTTTACTCATTGCAATTAATTTGCTAATAAAACCATTTTGGATTTTAGGAATCGACAGAACAGTTCAAAACACTGTTGGTAACGAGGTGTATGGTGCTTACATGGTTATGTTTAACATTTCGTTGATGTTTACCATGTTATTAGATTTTGGGATTAACAATTACACCAGCTCATTTATTGCCAAGCACAATCATTTATTAAATAAAAGGTTTGCATCTTTATTTCCATTAAAGTTGGTTTTTGGTTTAGTATACCTTTTAGTTACAGTTAGTTTTGGGTTGATGTTTGGTATTGTCGGAAAGCAACTTTTGTTCCTATTGCTGTTGTCGTTAAATCAGGTGTTAGCGTTCTTTATTTTGTTTTTCAGGGCAAATATTAGCGGCCTTCAATTGTTTAAAACAGATGCCTTTTTATCAGTTACAGATAGGGGCATGATGATATTATTTGCCATTATGTTGATGCTTTTATACAATGGAAATTTTACCATCGAACACTTTATTGCGGCACAATCACTTGGCTACTCAGCCTCATTTATTATTTCGTTTTGGGTGTTAAAAAAGCCACTGCAAGGTGTTAAGCTTAATTTTAAAAAAGTAATAATGTGGAGCATGATTCGTCAATCATGGCCTTATGCGCTGCTCGCATTGTTAATGACCATTTACATGCGTTCCGATATTTTAATAATGAAGAAGTTGCTACCAAATGGTGATGAGCAAAATGGGGTTTATGCCGTGGCCAACCGCTTATTGGAAGCTGCAAATATGCTTGCAGTGTTAATAGCTGGTATGCTGCTTCCTTTGTTTTCTAATATGATTAAAACCAAGCAAGATTTAAGTAGTTTGATTAAGATGAGTATGACCATACTTATTGTTCCCGCAGTTGGTGTAGCAGCTATTTCTTGGTTTTATCATATGGATATGATGTTGCTGTTAAGTAAAACAAGTCCAGTAGAGTCGGGGCATGTGTTTAAATATGTAATGATTAGTTTTGTAGCCATGTGCGTTATGTACATTTTTGGTACTTTATTAACAGCTAATGGTAGTTTAAAGTTACTAAACTCACTTGCATTAATTGCTTTGGTTATTAACCTAACCATAAATTTAATTTTACAGCCCCAATTAGGCGCGCAAGGAGCTGCCATTGCTGCCGTTTGTACACATAGTTTTATTGCATTAACCAACATGTACTTTGCAATAAAGAGCCTCACTATCAGACTAAATATAGGTTATTTAACAAGGTTTTTTGCCGTTCTAATTACGGTTACTGCAAGTGTAGGAATGTCACACTATCAAGGATTAAACCTCAGTATAGCCGTCAGCATAGCCATTATAAGTGCTATAATAATGTTGTTCGTTACACGTTTGTTTCATATTCAACAATTAAAACAACTATTGCAAAACCGCGTTTAAGTGGTACTTTGCACACACCTATTTTTTTATATTTTTGTCCAAATTAGTAAGCATGCAAAAAACGCAACAAGAATATCAGTTTAATTTTATTGAGCTCGTTAAGTTTATAATTAAATGGAAAAAACACCTTGCCACTATTTCAATGTTGGCAGCGCTTGTGGCATTCATCATTACATTATTTCTTAAACCTGAGTATAAATCAAAAGCGGTATTTTATCCCGGAACAGTTAACTCTATTTCATATGCATTGTTCTACAGTTTAAAAGAAAGGGCTCAAGATGCATTAGCTTATGGCGATGAAGAAAATGTAGAACAATACCTTCAATTGGCAAAATCTAGTCAGCTGCGCGAAAAAATTGCGGTTGATTTTAATTTAATAGAGCACTATGGTATTAGCGCAGATGATCCAAAGAAGTTTGCTAAACTAAATAAGAAGTTTGAAAAGTATGTAAACGTAAATCGTACATCCTATAACTCTGTGGAAGTAGTTGTGCTCGATACCGATCCAGAAATAGCAGCTGCTATTGCAAACGCAGTTATGTATAATACTGATTCGCTAAAAAAGCAAAGTCAAAGTATTATTGCTCAGCAAGCTTTTATCATCATTAAGCAAGAGTACGATGCGAAGGTTGCCATTATCGATTCTTTAAGCGAAATGACTCGCACATTGGGTAATAATGGTGTTTACAATGTAGAGGAACAATCACGCGGATTGGCAGAGTTGATAGGAAAAGGAACCAATAACTCATTTACAGACAAAGAACGTAAAAACCTAGGGCAACATGTTGGCGATTTTGTTTCTTTGGATGAACAAATCCGATTTGAAGCAGAGCAACTTACCGATTTAAGAAAAAAATACAACCAAGCTAAATTGGATTTAGACAGTAAGCTAAGTAACATTTTTGTGGTTGACATAGCAAAACCTAATTACGATAAAGCCTATCCTTTGCGTTTGATTATTGCCATACTTTCTGCAATTGCAGCTTTTCTTTTAAGCAGCATTACAATTATTGCAATTGAGCGCTATCAAAATATTAAAAGTACGCTATCACAAGAGTGATTTTGAGCGAATTTTTTAAAATACGTTGGTTTTATGCAATAGGGGTGCTGTTTATTTTACTCACCGCCTATGGTGTATATAACGATGATTACACCATCCATGTGTTACCACTTATATTGGTATTTGCATATTTAGTTTTGTTTAAGCTCGATACTGTTTTACTGCTGCTAAGTTTTATTGTTCCTCTTGCCATAGAATTTGACGATATTGGTATGGGACTTGGTATCAGCCTGCCTGATGAACCCATTGTTATGGCGGTGATGTTTTTGTCTGTGCTACGTTTTATTGTTGATGGCTCTTATGATGTAAAAGTATTTAGACACCCCGTTTCTGTTTGGATTTTGGTAAACACCGGTTGGTATATCATTACCATTTTTACTAGCGAATTACCTTTTGTAAGCTTTAAATTTGTGCTATCACGTTTTTGGTTTATTGTAGTGTATTACTTTTTAGGAGTGATGTTGTTCCGTAAGCTTTCAAATGTATTTAAATACTTATGGTTGTATATTGCTTCCTTATCAGTAGTTGTTGTATACACTTTGTACATGCATAGTTTATCTGGTTTTACGCAAGAGTCATCATATTACATCAGCATGCCTTTTTATCGTGCACATGGCATATATTCAGCTGCCGTTTCATTTTTTATTCCCTTGTTTTTTGCCTATTTATTTTACAGTCGGAAACTAAAGTTAAATATATTCACCATTGGGCTTGTATTGTTTTTATTGGTGATGTTTTTCACTGGTGTATTTTACTCTTACACACGTGCAGCATGGCTTAGTATTGCAGTGGCTTTAGGTATGATTTTACCACTTGCATTTAAACTTAAGCTTAGAACACAACTCATTATTTTGGTGAGTGGAGTCATGTTTTTTGTAGCATTTCAAGACCAAATTCTGTATGTGCTCTCTAAAAATAAACAAGATTCGGGAGAAGGTTTTGGCAAGCACTTGCAATCAGCATCAAACATACGTACTGATGCATCAAATATAGAACGTATTAATCGTTGGATGTCGGCCATAAACATGTGGAAAGAGAGGCCTCTGATGGGATTTGGTCCAGGTACTTACGTATTTTGTTATGCACCATATCAAGAAACACGTTACCGCACACTTATCAGTACCAATTTTGGCAACCAAGGTAATTCGCATAGCGAGTTTTTAAATCCATTGTCAGAAACTGGATTGATTGGAATGGGGAGTTTAATCATGATCATTTTAGCCGGATTAAACACATCATTTAATGTCTTTTATAAAACAAAATCGGTTAAAGTAAAAGTAGTCCTTATAGGCGTAACACTTGGATTAATAGGTTATTTTACCCATGGTTTCTTAAACCACTACAGCGAGACAACAAAAATAGCTCCGTTGGTATGGGGTAGTTTTGCCATTATTGTGGCCATCGATTTATACCATAAAAATAAGGAAGAAGAGGTTAAGGAATTGCCAGAAGAAAACACGCTTATTTAAGCGTGTGCAGCAATTAATAAATCCAAATCTTTAGGGTAAATATTTAAACGCTGACCAATATGTTTATTGGTTAAATTTCCTTTATAAATATATACTCCACTTCTTGCCGATTGATTGGCCCACAAGTAATCTGTTACTGATCCACATTCAGCTAAATCTAAAAGAAGTGGAGTTAAAATATTACTTAAAGCATAACTTGCTGTGCGACTAACTCTCGAGTTAATGTTTGGCACACAATAATGAATCACATCATGCTTAATAAAAGTAGGCTTGTCGTGACTAGTTACTTCACTAGTTTCAAAACATCCGCCTTGGTCAATGCATATATCCACGATAACCGACATCGGTTTCATTTTGCTCACCATTTCTTCTGTAACCACATTCAAGCTTCGTCCTTCTGCACTCCACAAACAACCAATGGCAACATCAGCCGATTGAAGTGCTTTTTGTAATATTTTAGGGTGAAGCAAAGATGTAAATATTTTAACTCCCAAGTTGTTTTGTAACCTACGTAATTTCTCTAAAGAATTATCAAATACTTTAACGGTGGCACCTTTACCTAAAGCTGTTCTTGCAGCGTATTCGCCAACAGTTCCAGCTCCCAGAATTACAATTTCTGTTGGTGGAATTCCGGTAACACCTCCTAACATTTCTCCTTTGCCTCCACGTGTGCTGCACAGTAGTTCAGATGCCACTGCTATTGATGACAAGCCTGAAATTTCGCTCATGCTTCTAACTATTGGATGTATATCGTCATCAGACTTTAAAAACTCAAACGCAATAGCTGTCATTTTTTTAGCCATTAAACTTCTAATGTAGGTATCGCTTCTGCTGCTAAGCTGAATTGCAGATATCAAGAGCTGTTGGGTTTGAAGCAGACTAATTTCATGTTCGGTTGGTGGTTCAACTTTTACAATTACGTCAGCTTTATATACTTCATCAGGATTGTAACAAATCTGTGCACCAGCTTCACTGTAATCACGGTCGCTAAAATGCGCATGTTTACCTGCACCAGCCTCAATTCTAACCTCGTTGCCGTTAGTTACTAATAAATTCACAGATGATGGCGTAAGCGAGATACGATGTTCTTGCAAAGTGGTTTCTTTCGGAACACCAATAAACAGCCCCTTTGGTGATTTTTTTACTTCTACTAAAGCCTCTTTGGGTTGTATACTTGCAGCTTTGGCTAACTCACTAAAACCGGCTTTGCTTAACTCGTCCATACTTGGTTTGTGTTTTTTCAAAAATAATGAACTCTGCCGCAAAAAAGTACGACTTCTAACAAAAAACTCGGAAATATTTACTTTTTGTAGGGTTGATTTGGCTTGTATTTGCTTGTTATTCAATAGTTAGTAGTATAAAATAGGATAAAGGTTGCTAAAAAATAATAGGTTTAGCTATATTTGCAGGCTTCTATAAAGATGGGAACGAAGTCAAAAGATTATTTAATCGAGTTTAACAAACTCTACATGGGCTCAAATCAATTTGAGTTTAAACTAAATGATGTTTTTTTCGCTCAAATAGAAGGGAGCATTATTAACAAGGCTGAAGCTGTTGTTACATTGGAATTAACTAAAACTGAAACCATGTACGAACTTCACTTTACGCTAACAGGAACTGTTGGCCAAAAGTGTGACAACTGCCTTGATGATATTGATATCCCGCTTGAGGATGAGTTTTATCTTTTAATGAAAATTAGTGAGAACGAAGACTACAGTGATGATGAAATTGTATATGTTACCAAAAATATTTTGGAATACGATTTAACACAATATCTGTATGAGTCGTTTGTACTAAGCATACCTCCACGTAATGTTTGTGAGATGGCTGGAAAAAAATGTAATCCGGAGTTGGTGAGTAAAATCAATAACTTCGAGAGCGATGATAAAGACG
>JBFYQC010000009.1:0-3996 GCA_041302975.1 Bacteroidota bacterium | reverse complement strand
ATTAATAATAGTTGCCCTATTCTTAGTTAAGGTGTTATTTATTATTTTAAGTGCTGATTTTATATCGGGTTTGGTACATTGGTGGGAAGATGCATACGGTAATCCCGATTGGAAATTTATTGGTAAAAGTATTGTAAAACCCAATATTGAGCATCATCAGTATCCACGAAATTTTTTGCAGAATACTTTTTTCGATAGGGTAAAAATATCACTAATTACTGGAATTGTAATTTGTTTGGTGCTTACCTTTTTTAAATTGTTAACTATTGAAATTGTCATCATACTTTTTTATGCAGCTATGGCTAATCAAGTTCATGCCATGGCTCATCGCACCGATAAAGAAAATGGAAAGCTAGTTGTATGGTTGCAAAAAATTGGATTACTACAATCGCGTAAAATGCATGGTCATCATCATAAATCACCTTACAATTTAAACTACTGCATACTTACTAATTATTTAAACCCAATTTTAAATGTATTCAATTTCTGGGATGTATTGGAGCTCACCCTGGCCAAAATAGGAATTAAGCACAACAGAAACCTAAAATCACGTGGAGGATACTGATTATTTATTTGTCATTAATAAACATTACCGTTAAACTTGGAACTCATGTTAAGAAGTATATTAACTTTTTTATTACTATGTTTTTTGTTTGAAACAGCACTTGCACAAAAAAACAATAAGCTCGATTTTAAATATGGAGATAGTATTCAATTAGTAACTAATGATTCTTTCTGGTATCAGGGGATTTTTATTAAACAAACCGATAGTACGTTAATGCTACAAAAATTGTATGCAGATAATTTCTATGTATTAAAAAGGCATGTAGCATTTATTAAGGTTAACAATGGAGTTATGGAAAAAGTGCTTCATCAAGATTCAACCTTTATTACTAAAAAAATAAGAAATTATGATTTAAATGATACTACTCCAAGTAATATCATGAATTACAAGGATAAACCGGGAAGATTTAACAAAAATTCAAGTTATGAGTTTCGCGAAATAAACGAGTCTGAGTCTGATGCTAATCATGATCTTGATTATGGTGATTTATACACTGGAAATTATTTCTTTTCAGGAAGTGCAATTCAACTTCCTAAAAACGAAGGATATTACAAAGCTACGTACCTTTTGTTTCATTCAATTAATTACTCGTTAACAGATTATCTATCTATAGGTGCAGGAACAGAATTTTTTACCATGCTTTTGGGTTCACCATTTGGAATGTTACAAACTAAATTAACAACACAATTAGACGAAAATATCTATGTAGGTGTGAAGTATAATTTTTTCACACCTCTATCTTCAACCAGAATCATTAATCCCTCGCATATCGTAACAGGTATGTTTACTTGGGGTAGTCCGCAAGTTAATGTTAGCGCTAATTTTGGTGGTGTTTTGGGAAATAGTGTATTACCAACTGCTGCCATTAGTGGTTATTATGAAACCGATTACAATTTTGCTTTAATAACAGAAAATGTAATAGCACCAATAGTTGACGATGAATATTTAAGCTTGTTTTCATTTGGTGTAAGATGGATTAATTTACGGAACGTTATTTGGGAAGCAGCTTTGTATACCAACATTGATTTAATACAAGCAGGGGTAATTCCGGTTCTTCCATATATAGGTGCTCAGTTCAGGTTTTAACTAATTGCCATATTGGCTTTGATTTGGATGGTTGCGTTAAGGATATGTTTGTTTTAAGCCAACATTTCACTTTGTGTGTTGAATAAGCGCCATAATTGCTTGAAAAACAATATTGGAACTGATGTTGACGGTAATAAATGTACTCTTTAAAAAGAGGTATTTAATACGCAATATATCCATATGAACTTAAATAATTTTACCATCAAATCGCAAGAAGCGGTACAACAGGCACAGCAAATAGCAACTGCAACCGGCAACCAATCTATTGAAACCGGACACCTGCTAAAAGGTTTGCTTGAAACAGACGAGAATGTTGTTTCGTTTTTATTGAAAAAACTGAACGCCAATCCTGCCCGTATAGAGCAAACTTTGGATGCTATGATTAAAGGTTACCCAAAAGTAACTGGTGGTGGAGGACAATATCTAAGTAACTCAGCAAATCAGGCATTAAGTAAAGCACAATCATTTTTAAAAGAGTTTGGTGATGAGTTTGTATCAGTAGAACACCTTTTATTAGGATTGCTTACGGCAGGTGATAACATATCAACCCTATTAAAAGATGCAGGTGTTAACGAAAAAGATTTAAAAGCAGCAATTAAAGAATTACGCGGTAGCAATAAAGTTACCTCGCAGAGTGCCGAAGCACAATACAACGCTTTAAATAAATACGCCAAAAATTTAAATGAGTTGGCGCAAGCGGGCAAATTAGATCCCGTTATTGGGCGTGATGAAGAGATTAGACGTGTGCTTCAAATTTTATCACGCAGAACAAAAAACAATCCCGTATTAATTGGTGAACCTGGCGTGGGTAAAACAGCCATAGCAGAAGGTTTAGCACATCGTATTGTAAGTGGTGATGTGCCCGAAAACTTAAAATCAAAACGTATTTTTTCGCTAGATATGGGCGCATTAATTGCGGGGGCAAAATACAAAGGCGAGTTTGAAGAGCGTTTAAAAGCAGTTGTAAAAGAGGTGATGGATAGCGATGGCGAAATTATTTTATTTATTGATGAGATACATACCTTAGTTGGCGCAGGTGGTGGAGGAGAAGGCGCTATGGATGCCGCTAATATTTTAAAACCGGCCTTGGCCCGTGGTGAGTTACGTTCTATTGGGGCAACTACTTTAGCCGAATACCAACGTTACATCGAAAAGGATAAAGCCTTAGAAAGACGTTTCCAAAAAGTATATGTGGATGAACCCGATACCGAAAGTGCCATTTCTATTTTACGTGGACTAAAAGAACGTTACGAAGTGCACCACAAAGTGCGTATAAAAGACGAAGCCATTATAGCGGCTGTAGAGTTATCGCAGCGTTATATCAGCGATCGTTTTTTACCGGATAAAGCCATCGACCTGATGGATGAAGCCGCTTCTAAACTACGTTTAGAAATTGATTCGGTGCCGGAAGAGATAGACCAATTGGACCGCAGGATTATGCAGTTGGAAATTGAACGCGAAGCCATCAAACGTGAAGGTGATGAGGAAAAAATAAAACAACTGAGCGAAGAAATTTCTAACCTACAAGCCGAACGTAATTCGTTAAAAGCAAAATGGCAAAGCGAAAAACAAGTGGTTGATGGTATTCAACAAACCAAACAAGAAATTGAAAACCTAAAACACGAAGCTGAGATAGCCGAACGTAATGGCGACTTTGCTAAAGTGGCCGAAATACGTTACGGAAAATCGAAAGAAGCCGAAGCACGTTTACAAGATTTCCAAGAAAAACTTACGTTACAGCAAGGCGATAGTGCCATGGTGAAAGAGGAAGTGGATAGTGAAGATATTGCAGGTGTAGTGAGTCGTTGGACTGGTGTACCTGTTACCCGTATGCTACAAAGTGAGCGCGAGAAGTTATTGCACTTAGAAGATGAATTGCACAAACGTGTGGTTGGCCAAGAAGAGGCTATTGAGGCCATTGCCGATGCCATACGCAGAAACCGCGCAGGATTAAGCGACCCCCAAAAACCAATTGGTTCGTTTATATTTTTAGGTACAACAGGTGTTGGTAAAACAGAGTTGGCAAAAGCATTGGCTGAGTTCTTGTTTAACCAAGACAATGCCATGATTCGTATTGACATGAGTGAGTACCAAGAGAAACATACCGTAAGTCGTTTAATTGGAGCGCCTCCAGGATACGTGGGTTACGAAGAAGGCGGACAGTTAACGGAAGCCGTGCGCAGACGTCCTTACTCGGTAGTTTTGTTAGATGAAATTGAAAAAGCACACCCTGATGTGTTTAATATTTTATTGCAAGTGTTGGATGATGGAAGATTAACCGATAACAAAGGTCGTATGGCTAATTTTAAAAATACCATCATCATCATGACTTCTAACATTGGTTC
>JBFYQC010000008.1:0-5287 GCA_041302975.1 Bacteroidota bacterium | reverse complement strand
TGATATTTCAAGCTTTTTACACACCAAAATTTAGGCACTTGCTTACTTGAATAATTTCGAAAATTTTACCTGCTTTTTAATGCTGATAACACCTGCCGTTTGCGTTGGTTGTTGTGCGTTTACAGCGGTTACCGGTTTTGGTTGTACCTATACATTGCACTGCTTTGCTGGTGTTTGTTTGGTTTATACTGCCAGAGTTTAACGGCAAATTATTTTGTACTTGGTTTTGGTGGTGATGGCAATAACCATTGGCATTAGTGGTGCGCAGTTTACATGGTGCATTTAAACTTTTTGATATGCCTTTGCATTGGACTGCTTCTCCCCTTTTTTCGATAATAGATTCTGGCTTAACAATAGATTTAGTTAAACCCCAATTATCGGTATGCACCACCGATTCTAACAATGTTTCTTCGTCATCAGGTAAACCTACAAAAAAATTAATGCCGGTAAGGTTTTCCAAGCTATCAATGGTTACTGCATAATTGTTTAAGGGCTGCTGAGAAGCCTCGTTTGGTAACGCAAATGCAATGGCTTGTTTGCCTTTATTGCCGTATACCAACAACGCTTTGTAATACAAACTCGGTACAGTCACTTTATTCGCACCAATGTGTGGTAACCCAGCCGTTAAAACCGGTCCGGTTGCCACATATATTTCATCAAACTGTAAAGCCCAAGCGCGTACTTGTTCTTCCAACTTTTTCCAAATACCACGGTTAAAACTTGGTACTTGCGGACTCATATTGCTGTAATAAAAAGATTCTTGCATGGCAGTCTCACTCCAGCTCATATCGGCTGCCGGGGCTAAATGGCCACGGTCGTAACCACTTTGTTTATAATCAGCATCCGTAGCGGTACCACCTTTTACTTTTGGGTCGGGCTTAAATTTATTGCTGCGTTGGGCCGTACCTTGTGTTTCGGCAGCAGTTAACTGATAGGCAACCCAATTAGATTGCTCGTGTGCCTTGTTATAACACAAGGTAAATCCGCTATGATAGGTAATGTTTTGGTTGTTCTTAAATTCGGGTAATTCTAATCTTTCGGGTATGGTTAAAGCAGCGGTGTCGTATTTCCAGGTGTAGTTAGCATACAAAACCACTTTTTTACCCTCGTTGGTTAACGCATGTTTTTGAGCAAGAAGTGCGGTGCTGTTCAGCATCAATCCGAACAAAATAACAAAAAACCAAATGTGCTTTTTAAACATGTTAATCTAATACCTTAAACAATAAATTATCTAAAAAATGGGCCACAAATTCCTCATCGGCCAATTTATTGTTATCGGTTAAATTAGGCAAATAACTGCCAAAATATTGCTGAAAATGGGAGGTTTCAACCAAAGTACTACTTAATGTACGCGGATATTTATAATTGGGATTGTATAACGAAATTACATCTGCAATCTTGGCACATAAATCTTTATAAGGCTTAAATACTTGATCGCGGTTAATTTCATTTACTTCCTTTACCAAATACACCTTACTACTTTCTGTAATTACAATTTGATGGAGGTATTTTTTGTTATAATCTAAGTGTCCAGAACTTTCAGGCAACTCGTGTGTAAGTAGCTGAATAATGGTTTTTAGTTTTTTCTTATTATCTGTTATGCCCTGTAGTTTAAACTCTAATAAAAACTCTAAATACGACCAATACCAATTTAAAATATACAACAATAAACGATGTTTGTTTTCAAAATAACGGTAAATTGTAGCCTCAGTGGTGTTTATTTCTGTAGCTAATTTCTTAAATGTAAACGCCTCAAAACCAAGACTACTAATTAAATCAATAGCATTTTTTACCATTTTACGCCCCAATTCGGTACCTTCCGGGTCGCGCAGGTAAATCTTATCGTTAACTTTAAATGTTATCTTATAATCCATATTAAATTAGGAATTGCTTAATTTTGATTTGATACAAATGTAACACTATTAGAATAAAATATTTTATTATCAAACATAATAGTAATACTATTGTTTGGTATAGTATTTGATAATCATTAAAAAACCATCAAAAGCATGACAAAAGAGAATGCGCTACACCGTTTAGGGAAACTTCTTAACCTAGAAAAACAAGAAATAAGTTCTATTTATTTCTTTGCTATATTTAGCGGTTTGGTACAGTTAAGCCTGCCGCTTGGGGTACAAACTATAGTTGGTTTAATGTTGGGTACCACAATGGTTACATCAATTTACATATTGGTAATTGGTGTTGTTGTAGGTGTATTTATGGTGGGATGGTTGCAAATAAGCCAAATGCGAGTTATTGAAAAAATTCAACAACGCTTATTTACCCGTTTTGCTTTTGATTTTGCTACTGTTATACCTAAATTAAAACTTAACCAAACAGATGATTATTATTTGCCCGAAAAAGCCAATCGCTTTTTTGACACCATTACCGTACAAAAAGGATTAGCAAAACTATTACTTGATGTACCTATGGCGGGTATACAAATTGTTTTTGGGTTAATATTATTGGCGCTTTATCATCCAGCCTTTATTTTATTTGGCATTGCATTGGTTGTTATTCTATGGTTTATATTAAAAGCAACTTCAAAATATGGATTGGCAACTAGTTTAGTAGAAAGTAAATATAAATACGCAGTTGCTGGTTGGCTTGAGGAAATTGCCCGTATTGTGGTAGCTTTAAAATTTAGCAAAACAAATAACATTAATTTAGAGCGTACCGATTATAATTTGGTTGGTTACTTAAAAGCAAGAACCAAACATTTTGGCGTGTTGTTAATTCAATACAAATCGTTGGTGTTTTTTAAAGTAGCAATTACCCTTACCATGTTATCTGTAGGTTCTTATTTAGTAATTAACCAACAAATAAATATTGGAGAGTTTATTGCTGCCGAGATTGTAATTTTAACAGTTATTGCTGCTGTTGAAAAACTAATTAGCAGTTTAGATAATGTGTATGATGTAATAACTGGACTTGACAAGTTGGCTGATGTCATCGAATTACCAACAGAAAATAATGGATCATTAACACTGCTTGATGATGATGAAGGTTTATCAGTAACCTTACAAGGTTTAAGTTATGGTTACACTAACGACCAAATGGTATTAAACAACATGGACATCCATTTACCAGAAAACACAAAAGTATGGATAAATGGCAACGAGGGTTCAGGTAAATCAACCCTTTTAAAAGTTATTGCAGGTTGTTTTGATGATTACCGCGGAACATTATTATACAACAACATACCTTTTGGCAACTACGAACTTAAATCGTTACGCAACCAAATAAGTTTACACTTAAACCATAACGAGCTATTTTTAGGAACCGTGCTTGAAAACATAACATTGCGTAATACAGAAACTCAACCACAAGAAATTATGGCCTTGGCCAATAAGTTAGGCATGAATGGTTTTTTAAACTCTTTTTCGCAAGGGTTTGATACATTTATAGACCCTATGGGAAAGAAGTTAACCGAATCGACCCTAAAAAAAATAATGTTGTTACGTACCTTTACAGGTAAACGTAAACTGATTTTATTGAATGAACCTTTTGTTGGGGTAGATGAACATATTAAACACCAAACTCTGGCCCACATAAAAAGTTTAACTAACACTACGGTTGTTATTGTAAGCACAGATTTGGATGTGTTTAATGCATGTTCGCACAAGTTAACTTTAACAAAAGGAATGGTATCAAAACTGGAGAAAATAAACTAAGGTATCCATGAAACAAGAAGAATTAAAATCGTACAAAACCATATACCGCCACAACCGCGAAAGCAATGTAAAACGCTGGTTTATTGGATTATTGGTTACTTTAATTGCGTTTATGTTTTTACCTTGGACACAAAATATAAAAGCACGCGGAACAATTACTACTTTATACCAAGAAGATCGCCCGCAAGAGATACACTCTCCTATTCCGGGACGTATATTAAAATGGTGGGTTAAAGAAGGTGATTATGTAAAAAAAGGCGATACCATTTTACAGTTATCCGAAATAAAACCAGATTACCTCGACCCTAATTTGGTATTACGAACACAAGAACAATTAACGGCAAAACGCGAAGCATTAACTTCTTATCAAAACAAATTAAATACCGCCTCGGCCCAAATTGAAGCACTTAATGAAAGTAGAACATTAAAGTTAGAACAGCTTAAAAATAAAATCTCACAACTTAATAATAAATTAGCAGGTGAGCGTGCCGAACAAACCGCAGCCATCAATGAATTTAGTTTAGCTAAAGACCAATACGAACGTCAGCAAAAAATGTTTGCTGAAGGTTTGGTTTCACAAACACAATTACAACAACGCAGTGTAGCTTTTCAAAATGCACAAGCCAAAAAACAAGTAGTTGATAACAAAATAGAACAAACACTTCAAGAGCTAAACATTACAAGGCTTGAACAAAAAAGTACGTTACAAGAGTACAACGAAAAAATTAGTAAAACAGAAGGAGAAAGATACCAAAGTCAGAGCCAAATTGCCGTTACAGAAGGCGAAGTTGCTAAATTGGCCAATACACTTGCCAACTATAGCATACGTAACGATATGTATATTATTACTGCTCCTCAAGATGGACAGATTGTTCAAGCCAAAAAATCGGGCTATGGCGAAATTGTAAAAGAAGGAGAACACATTACCATGATTGTGCCTATGCAAAGCAACTTTGCCGTTGAACTTTTCGTTCGTCCGGTTGATTTGCCTTTAATTAGTATAGGCCAACCAGTAAGGTTTATGTTTGATGGTTTTCCGGCCATTGTATTCAGTGGTTGGCCTAATAATAGCTACGGTACTTTTGGTGGTAAAATAGTTGCTTACGAAAGTTCTATCAGCCCGAACGGATTATTTAGGGTATTGGTTACAGAAGACCCTAACGATAAAAAATGGCCCGAACAATTAAAAATGGGCAGCGGTGCACAAGGCATTGCATTACTTAAGGATGTGCCTATTTGGTATGAGTTATGGCGAAATATAAACGGGTTCCCGCCCGATTATTACAAGCTAAAAGAGTCGAACAGTACCTATAAATCAAACTCAACCAATGAAGAAAAATAACTGTTTGCTGATATTACTGCTTGGGTTATCGCAAGTGGTGCTTGGACAAGACTCTCTCTCGGTGCTAAACTCTGAGCAGTTGCTGCTTTTGGTAAAAAAGTTTCATCCGGTTGCACGTCAAGCACAAATTGGTGTTTTACAATCTAATGCCAATGTAACTTTGGCACGAGGAGCATTTAACCCAATTATTGGCGGTTACTTAGCTCAAAAAAACTTCAGCCAAATAGAATATTATAACCTAACTAATGCAGAAATTACCATACCAACTTGG
>JBFYQC010000007.1:0-5470 GCA_041302975.1 Bacteroidota bacterium | reverse complement strand
TTTTTGCCAATTCACGCAGTTGCATAAAAGTCCAATTGTCTCTTGGTTCACCCAGCGGAGTAATGGCCCCCTTATTAATGCTTAGTTTTTTATCAGGAATAATGTTGTTTTCGTCAAGTGTACTTACTACGCCAAGTCCATCGCATTTTGGGCAGGCACCATAAGGTGAGTTAAACGAGAAAGTGTTTGGCTGTGGTTCATCATAACTAATACCGCTTTTAGGATCCATTAAAAACTTGCTGAAGTGATAAGCTTTTTCTTGTTTACCATCGCCTACTAAAAGCACCAAAGTTCCTTTACCCATTTTAAGGGCACTTTTAACGCTTTCGTTTATTCTAAATCGGTTGTCTTTTTTTGCATCAACCCTATCAATCAACACCTCAATATCATGAATTTTGTATCGGTCGGCTTGCATTTTAGGTGTTATGTCTTTCACTTCACCATCAAGCCTAACCTTGGTAAAACCTTGTTTACGAATTTGCTCAAACAGCTCGCGGTAATGCCCTTTCCTTCCTTTAACCAATGGCGCTAAAATGGCAATTTTACTTCCTTCAAACTGTTGAATAATGCCCGATACAATTTGCTCTTCAGTCATTTTTACCATCTTTTCACCGCTCACATAACTGTATGCATCAGCAGCTCTGGCATAAAGCAAACGCATAAAGTCGTAAATTTCTGTAATGGTACCAACGGTAGAACGTGGGTTTTTGTTTACTGTTTTTTGTTCGATAGAAATTACCGGAGAAAGGCCGTTTATTTTATCTACATCTGGGCGCTCCATGTTGCCAATAAACTGACGTGCATAAGCACTGAAACTTTCCATATACCTGCGTTGACCTTCAGCAAAAATGGTATCAAAAGCTAAAGATGATTTTCCACTACCACTTAATCCAGTTATAGTAACCAATTTATTGCGCGGAATGCGAACATCAATATTCTTAAGATTATGCTCTCTTGCGCCAAGTACTTCAATATATTCTTCTTCGTTAATCGAATCAACAGACTCGGATTTTTTTGTTTTTGCCATGAAAGTTAATAAGCCAATAAATACAGCTGTATAATTAACCACGAAAGTAAGGTTATTGTTTGAGGTGTAAAAGACTTAATAATTAAGTTATTTTAGCGGCATGAATAATAACTTTGGCATTGCGGTGCATGGTGGGGCCGGCACCATTTTACGTAGTTTAATGACGCCCGAAAAGGAAGCTTTGTACATGAGAGGTTTGCAAGAAGCCATTGATGCAGGACATCAAATTTTAACCGCAGGAGGTTCAAGTATTGACGCTGTTGAGGCAGCGGTAATTGCTTTAGAAAACTTTCCACTATTTAATGCCGGAAAAGGAGCTGTTTTTACCAATAAAGGCACACATGAAATGGATGCCAGTATTATGGATGGTAAAACCTTAGAGGCTGGTGCTGTAAGTGGTATAAGCAATGTACAAAATCCTGTAGCCTTGGCACGTGTAATTAAAGAAAAGAGCGGGCATGTTTTTTTGTGTGGGAATGACGCGGAAACCTTTGCCAAATTGATGCAGTTGCCCATGCAACCTGATGATTATTTTTATGAAGAAAGTAGATATAAACAATGGCAAGAAGTAAAAGATAGCGATGGTTACCAATTAGACCACACGGTAAATAGTGGCGAGGGTAAAAAGTTTGGAACCGTTGGTGCTGTTGCGTTAGATAAAAATGGAAATATTGCTGCAGCAACCTCAACCGGGGGTATGACCAACAAACGTTTTGGCAGGGTAGGAGATAGCCCCATTATTGGTGCAGGAACTTATGCCAACAACAATACTTGCGCGGTAAGTTGCACCGGACATGGTGAGTATTTTATACGTGCAGTTGTGGCTTATGATATCAGTTGTTTGATGGAATACAAAGGTTACACTTTAAAACAAGCCTGTGATTTTGTGGTAAAAGATAAACTGGTAAAGTTTGGTGGCGAAGGAGGTTTGATAGCCATTGATACAGCAGGAAATATTGAACTTCCATTTAACAGCGAAGGTATGTATAGGGGTTACAAAAGAGGAGATGCTACGGCTGTAATAAAAATTTACGAATACTGATTTTAGATAAACCGATAGTAATTTGAAAAGCCCTGAAAGGGCGAAATCTAGTTGAGATGTGCAAAGCGCATCGCACAAAAAAAGGAGGCTATTTTTTATAACAACCTCCTTTTTTATTTAATTTTTATACCCTAGCCGTTTCGTTGGCAATAAACTTTCGTTCTTTTAATAAATATCGGTTACCCCTAACCATTATACTCACACGTAAGTTATCTAATGCTATGGGTTCACCCATGCCAACTTCGGTTATGTTGGTGTGGCGTATGTCTCTTCCATCAACAATAACAACAGCACCACTGCCTACTACTTCAAGGCTGTTGCCTCCAGTTACTATCACACCTGTATCTTCACCCAAACCAATACCTGTGCATTGCGGGTTACTGGCTACAGCTTGTGCCAAGCGGTTAAATCGTCCGCGTTTATCAAAATGCGAGTCGATAATTACATTGCCCATAAAAGCCAAACCGGTGGTAATTTTAACCTCACCTTTTAAGTGGGCCAACTCACTTTTACCTTGATAAATCATGGTATTACTCATGGCCATTGCTCCTGCGCTTGTACCTGCAATTACAAAGCCCTCTTCGTTAAAATACCTATCATGAAGTACGTTGTATATTTCGGTTCCACCAAAAATAGAAGTTAACCTAAGTTGGTCGCCACCGCTAAACATTATACCATCTGCATTTTTAACGCGGTTAATAAACTCTTCATCAAAAACATCTTCACGTTTTCTGATATCAATTACACCAATATTCTTGCAACCAATTTTGCCAAATGCATCTAAATAATTTTCACCTACCTCAACCGGTATTGATGATGCAGTGGTAATAACTTCAATGCGTTTTTCAACGCCACCAACTTCATTAATAAAGCGTTTTAATATGCCAAGTTCAAAGAAATTTAAGCGGTTACGCTGAATAAACCCCTGTTCTAAATCAGTTCCTTTGTCTTCTGCCCCCCCCACCGAAATCAGCTTTCCTTTAGGTAATTCCAAAACAATGTTAATTTAAAAGTGAAGGGACAAAGATAAACGCATGCCTTTGTTACACAATTTTATTTTCCACTTAAATAACTTAAACCGACTACAAAAAGATACCATTAGTTATTTCAAGTTTTTTATGTAAACTGCATGTAATTAAAATTACCCCAATCCTTATACGTTTTGTTATGAAAATTCTAGACATCAAAGTAATGCGCGGTCCAAACTACTGGAGCATTCGTAGGCATAAACTAATTCAAATGCGTCTTGATTTAGAGGAACTTGAGCAGTTTCCTACCAACAAAATAGATGGATTTGGTGAGCGTTTACAAAAACTATTTCCTACTATGTTTTCGCACCGTTGTTCAATAGGCACGCCAGGTGGTTTTTTTAAACGGGTTGAAGAAGGAACATGGATGGGTCACGTAATAGAGCATATTGCTTTAGAGCTTCAAACATTAGCAGGTATGGCTTGTGGTTTTGGCAGAACACGAAGTACCGGTAAAGAGGGCATTTACAACGTGGTGTTTAGTTACATGGAAGAAAAGGCCGGAGTTTACACAGCAAAAGCATCGGTGCGTATTGCCGAAGCATTAATTGCGGGTAATGAGTACCATTTGGCAGAAGATATTCAAAATTTAAGAGAGATACGTGAAGAAGAACGCCTTGGCCCGAGCACAGGCTGTATTGTTGATGAAGCTATAACGCGTGGTATTCCCTACATCAGGTTAAACAGACACTCTTTAGTGCAGTTGGGTTATGGCATGAATCAAAAAAGAATCAGGGCCACCATAGCCAGTACCACCAGCAGTATTGCAGTTGATATTGCCTGCGATAAAGAAGAAACCAAAAACTTACTGGAAGCGGCCGAAATTCCTGTTCCGCGTGGTAGGATTGTGTATAGTGAAGAAGGCTTAAAAGAAGCCTTAGAGCGCATTAGTTATCCTATAGTAACAAAACCAGTTGATGGTAATCACGGTAAAGGTGCCACCACTAATATTAACAATTGGGAAGACGCTTTGCGTGGTTTAGAAGCCGCTAAAAAATATTCGCGTGGCGTAATTGTAGAGAAATTTATAACAGGGCAAGATCACCGTGTGTTAGTGATCAATTACAAATTTGTGGCAGCAGCCATACGTAAACCGGCATCGGTTATTGGCGATGGAAGCAGCACCATTCAGGAGTTGATTGATATAACCAACGAAGACCCGCGCAGGGGGTATGGCCACGAAAAAACATTAACCCAAATTAAGGTTGATGAATTTACTCTAGACATGCTGGCCAAAGTAAATCTTACCTTAGAAAGTGTTTTACCTAAAGGCGAAGAGTTGTTTTTAAAACCAACCGCCAATTTAAGTACCGGTGGAACCGCAACAGATGTAACCGACATGGTACATCCCGATAATATTTTTATGTGTGAGCGTATTGCACGTATCATTGGTTTAGACATATGTGGTATTGATATCATGGCCGAAAACTTAACCGAACCGGTTAAAGATAATGGCGGTGCTATTTTAGAGGTAAATGCAGCTCCGGGTTTCCGCATGCACATCGATCCGGCTGAAGGTATACCGCGTAACGTAGCCGAACCTGTAATTGATATGTTGTATCCTCCGGGAAGCAGTGCGCGTATTCCAATTATTGCTGTAACGGGTACTAACGGAAAAACCACTACCACACGTTTAATGGCACACATGGTTAAAACCATGGGCTATAAAGTAGGTTACACAACAACCGATGGTGTATATATACAAAACCAATTGATGATGCGTGGCGATTGTACAGGCCCGGTTAGTGCTGAGTTTGTATTAAAAGATCCTGCTATTGATTTTGCTGTGTTAGAAACTGCCCGTGGCGGAATTCTAAGGGCTGGTTTAGGTTTTCATAACTGTGATATTGCTATAGTAACAAATATTTCAGAAGACCATTTAGGCCTGCAAGATATTGATACCATTGAACAACTAACACGCGTAAAATCTGTTGTGCCAGCAAGTGTTTTACCCGGTGGATATGCCATCTTAAATGCTGATAATAAATACACCGTTAGCATGGCTAAAGAGTGTGTGTGCAATATTGCTTACTTTAGTATGGATGAAAATAATCCATTAATTAAGGAGCATATTAGTAAAGGTGGTTTAGCAGCAATATATGAAAACGGTTATGTAACTATTTGCAAAGGCACTTGGAAAATTAGGATTGAAAAGGCCGTGAATATTCCGCTTACGTTTGGTGGACGTGCAACGTATAATATAGCCAATGTATTGCCAACCTTGTTAGCAGGGTTTATTCGTAATTTTAAAATTGAAGACATGCGTGTGGCCTTACAAACCTTTATTCCTGGTCCAGTGCAAACACCGGGTCGCATGAATATTTTCCGCTTTAAAAACTTTGAGTTAATGGTGGATTATGCGCACAACACAGC
>JBFYQC010000006.1:0-23061 GCA_041302975.1 Bacteroidota bacterium | reverse complement strand
CGGGTGGAACAGGAAATTACGGTTATGGTTTTTGGAGACAAACTTTTGCTTCATACAACGGAAATAGAATTAGACTCAACTTTACTGAGTTAAATGTAAATGGAAACAATGGCGGACATTGGGTTACTGTTTATGATGGACCTGATGCTACTTTCCCAGTTATTGGTAGTTATAACGAGTGGAGTTGGCCACCTAATAGTATGGTGGAATCAACAGGAAGATTTTTAACTGTTGAATTCAACTCCAACAACACCAACGCGTCAACTCGAACTGGATTTACTGCAACACTTACTTGCACCACACCTATTTTGCAAGTAATTAATATGAGTGATACTGTAATGCAAGTATGCGATGCTGTGTTTTATGATAATGGTGGCGCTACATCAAATTACGCTGACAACCTGAATCAAACCTTAACCCTGCAATCAACTAGTGGATTACCATTGCGTATTGCGTTTAACAGTCAGGTTACACAGTTTAATACAGGCGATACACTCAGCATCTATGATGGCAACAACACTGCTGCTCCTTTGTTGGGTATTTACGTTTCAGGTTCGATATTGGAGACCTTAACCTCAAGTGGAACATCCTTAACATTCAAATTTACTTCAAACGGAACACTAAATTCTAGAGGTTGGCAAGGTTATGTTAGTTGTGTAAGTGGTTCAAACACGGCAACAATTTATTTAATGAGTAGTGGTAAACGGTATACTTGTAATGGTGTATTAACCGACCCAGGGGGCAATGGGAATTATCCTTACGGCACCTTCGTACAAACGTTTACTTCATATAGCGGACAACGTATAAGAGCCGTTAGAACTTTATTTAATATAAACCAATTTAATGGCGGTCATTTTTTAGATGTGTATGATGGACCTTCAATTAATGCCCCACTAATTGGAACTTACAACAATGGAAATTTTCCACCTGCTGCATTACAATCAACGGGAAGTGATTTAACATTTAGATTAAGAAGTAGTAATACATCAGCAAGCACGCAAGCAGGTTTTTCTTTTAATTTATCTTGCTTTACAGGCAGCGCGGTTGATGTTGGATGGTTAAATTCTCCGATTTGTCAAGGAGGCAGTTTACAAGTTCCGTTTGTAAGAAACAATTCGGTTGCAGCAGGAAATGTGTATACTGTTCAGCTCAGCGATTCATCAGGAAATTTTGGTAACCCAGTGAATATTGGAACATTCAACTCAACGGATAGTACAGGTAGTATTTCAGCAACAATTCCACCCAATACAATACCCGGAACTAATTATAGAATACGAGTAACAACATCAAATCCAATTGCAAATGGAGCATCTTCGCCAAATGCAATAACTATTAATCGCTTACCTACACAACCAACAAGTATAAATGTTAACGGAAGTACCAACTTTTGTTTTGGTATTGGAAGTACGCAACTCAGTGTAGCAACTCAACCAGGTGTTACATATCAATGGTTAAGAAATGATACAGCTGTTGGGGGCAATTCTACGACATACACAGCAACTTCACCTGGCGTTTATAGGGTTAGGCTTCTTGCAATTTGTGATACCATCACATCCACTTCATCCGTAATCATTAATTCAATTTCTACTCCATCAATCCCAACCATTACCGCAAACGGTTCAATTCAAATTTGTAGCAATGCCAATGTGCAATTAAATGTTCCAAGCCAGAGTAATATTAATTATCAATGGAAGCGCGATACGGTGAATGTTGGTTCAAATTCAAATGTATTTGTTACCAACCAAGCAGGAAATTATTCCATACAACTCACAAACAGCTGCGGAACAGTTGCTGCTGCAAATCAGATTAATGTAAGTATTACGGGAACACCACCTGTAACCCCTGTTATTATTGCTGCTGCAACAAATATATGCCCGGGCGATAGTGTTTTATTAAACACCACAGCTATTTCAAATACAACCTACCAATGGCGGTTAAATGGAAATGTAATAAGCAGCGACACTTCCTTTATTTATGCAAAACAAATTGGAAACTACACCGTAACTGCCATAAATAATTGCGGAACAGCTTTGAGTACAGCAATTACTATTAGTACTAACCAAACAACACAAATTACAATACAACCACAAAACGTAGCTTCCTGCTCAGGCAATACCGTAAATTTAAGTATAACAGCAACAGGACAAGGAACACTTACTTATCAGTGGTTTAAAAATAATTTACCGTTAACTGGTGCACAAAGTAATGGATATTCGATTCCTACACTCACACCAAATGATACTGGATTATATAAAGTAAGGGTAAGTGGTGGATGCGGACAAGCTTTTTCAAATGAGATACGAGTAAGTATTATTGTGCCAGGTTCATGGACAGGATCCAACAATAACGTTTGGAATAACATTGCAAATTGGAGCTGTCCGATTATACCAGACTCAAACAGCCAAGTTACCATTTTATCAAACGCTTTAAATATGCCTGCGTTAACACAAACGGTAAGTGTAGGTAACCTAGTAATTCAAAACGGTGCAACCTTGCTATTAAACCACCCAAATGCACGTTTAAATATTTATGGCAGTTTAACGTTAAATGGAGCCATTAATCACATGCAGGGTTGGATTGGTTTCATGGGCAACTTGCGTCAAGTAATACCAGGAAACACATACCATAAATTGGAATTTAGAAACCCGCAATCGGTTGAATTAGTTGGCCACGTAACTATTCAAGATACTATGCTAATTACAAATGGTAAAATTATACTTAATAACTTTAATTTAACACTAGCAGGAATTACAGGAAGAATTGAAGGTTACAATAGCAGTAGATATATACAAACAAATGGCACTGGCAACTTAACCATACAACAAATTGGATCAGGTGCTCGTTCTGGTAGTGTTTTATTCCCAATCGGACGTATAAGCTATAATCCGGCAGTTATACAAAATACTGGAACAGCTGATGCCATAAGCATGAGGTTATTAGATAGTGTATTTAATCAGTACAATGGATTTACCCCTCAAGGAAATGCATTAGTAAGCACAGCTGTAAGTAAAACTTGGCTAATTTCTGAGGGTGTAAATGGTGGAAGCAATATTAATTTGAGTTTGCAATGGAATGCCGCTGATGAATTGACGGCATTTACCAGAACAAGTTGTCATATTGCACAGTTTAACGGCAGTAATTGGGTACGCCAATTACCAATGATAGCAACAGGAAACAATCCTTATAATGTCTCACTAAATAACATTACGCAATTAAACCGACCATTTGGTGTGGGCTCTGGAAATGTACTACCTGTTCAACTAATTACGTTTAATGGAAAATTAAACAATAACCATATTGAGCTAAATTGGAAAATAGCAAGCGAAAGAAACAACCAACACTATACGGTATTCAGAAAAAATGATGGCAAACAGGTTGGTATAATTCCATCATCAGGCAATACCAACACCATAAAAACGTACACCATCATCGACCAACATATTGATTATGCAATACCACAATACAGCTATGAATTATGGCAAACAGACTTAGATGGCAGAATAACCAAATTAGGTGAAACGGTTATTTCAATAGCTCAAGAAACTTCATTGAGCATTAGATGCTATCCAAATCCAACACGAGATGTATTGAATATTGAAATGCCAGAAAACAATGAAATAACGGAAATGGTATTAATTGATGCTTTAGGCAAAGAAGTGCATTATCAAAAAATAGAAAAAAACCATAACGGTTTAATTCAAATAAATATCAAGCATTTAAATTCTGGCATTTACACCTTAAGAATAAACGAATTTGGATACAAAGTAATAAAACAATAGAGTGGTTTTATTTCTGCAACTAAAACGCCTACATTTTGATAAGTAGGCGTTTTTTTGTACATCCAACACTTTAATGAATTAAACTAATAACATTGTATCGGTTTAATAATTCATTAACAGATAAACAAACCAACCAAGAAATACATTGGTGATATTATTTCTATCATTTTATGTAACGCAATCTTCAATTGCAAACAATCAATCGCAAACAAAAAATAGTATTCAAAATACAAATTACTTTCCATCTGCAGGAAGCCCAATCAGTGGTGTTTTTCCATCTGTTATAATAGTTTTTGTATTAGGTGAAGTTGATAAATTCCTAAATGCATCTATTTGTTTAAACTTCAAAATTTGAGGTGTTAAACTTTTCTCCAACATATCATTAGCTTTAGCATTGGCATCTGCCTCTATTTTTGTGGCGTTCGCCCTACCCTCTGCCTCTAGCTCTAAAATTCGCTTTTGACCTTCGGCTGCTATAATTTTAGAATTTTTATCTCCTTCTGCTTGCAGTACTTTTCGTTCGGCTTCTTTTCGTTCTCGGTCTTTTAAAAACTCCATACGTTGTGCATCCTGCTCGGCTTGTAATTTTTCTTCGATTGCCCTCGATAAGCCTTGTGGTAAAGTAATTGACTTTAAAAGTACTGCCTCTATAATAAATCCTTTAGCATCCAGTACCTGCATCATACGTTCTTTAATCTTATTTTCTATTTGAGAGCGTTTTGCACTGTGCATATCCTTTGCATCAAACTCAGAGCAAACATCTGCAGAAGCAGATCTAAAAACAGGTAGTATTAATACACCTTGGTAATTTAGACCTGTGTATTTGATAATGTTCTGCACTTCACTGGTTTTTATTTTATATAAGATAGAAATTTCTGATTGAACCGTTAATCCTTCTTTTGAAGGTAAACCAACATTAATTTCAAGATTGATTGTATTGATAGGAACCCTTATCAATTTTGATAAAAACGGATTATAGAAGCGCAATCCGGAGTAGTAAATATCATCGTTTAATTTACCTAAAGTTCTTTTAACAGCCACTTCGTCCTGAAGTATAGTAGAACAAGAGGTTAGGGAAACTAATCCTAAAAAAAGAGCAAAGCAATGTATTGATTTCATAAAATTAACTATTATGCACCCAAAACCAATTTAATGACCATAAAGTTTTAATTAGGCTAAAATTATACACTTATCTTACAATTCTGAGACATAATGCCCTAAATAAGCTATACTTTGAACGAAATGATTTTTAATTAAAAACAATACTTTAAGGAGTAATTTAATAGCCGTTGCACAAGCCTTTGCATAGTGTAATCGTTTTACTAAATTCGGCAACATTAAAAGTCGTAAAAAACGACATACACACAATAAAAAACCGATAAAAACACTCAAAATCTTGGTTTATGGACAACACATCAAAAATAATTTCAAACCAGGAAAAACTAATACTTAGCGTGCAAGAGCAAATTTGGGCGCACAAATTTCACGATAGCATCAGGGGACTAAAAGGTGTAAACGAAGTTTCTTATTTTGTTGGCAATTGGGCGGGTAACTATACTTTCTTCTATTTACTAAGTCGCTTATTACAAGAGTTTAAGTTTGAACGCACACTCGAGCTAGGCTTAGGTGAATCATCAAAATTTATTACTACGTTTTTAAATACACAACAAACACCCGAACATTTTAAGCACGATGTGTTTGAGCAAAATGAAGCATTCTCACAACACTTTAAATCGAAATGTGCATTATGGAAAAATACCAACATACACATTATAGATTTAATTGAAGAAGACATTTTAGGTTATACCAACAAGGTGTTTAACTTAACCAATACAGCCATTAACGACTACGATTTTTATGTAATTGATGGACCAATTGGCTCACCGCGCTACTCGAGGTTTGATGTAATGAAATTGGTAAAACACAAAGTTCCCGGAAGCGAGTTTGTTATTTTATTTGATGATGTTAACCGCGAAGGAGAAATGGATACCTTAAAGTATTTAATGGGATGGTTTAATCAACTAAATATTGAAGCCGATTACCACATTTACTCTGGCGAAAAAAGTGTAGCGGTGCTTACTACGCCCAAATACAGATGGGCATTATCATATTAAAGCGATAAGATTAAAATAAACATAAACGATGCACAATGAATGAGCTAATCAAACTACGTAAGGAAGATTTTAAATACTTAAGTATTTTTTCTGCTATTGTTATTGCTGCATTGTTCCCATTTTTTGATGCCAAGGTATTTTCTATTGATGATTATCACTTGTTTTACGAGGGTATTAACAATCAGGATACTATTCGCTTTTCAATAGAAAGCGGACGTTGGTTTGGTGTATTGATGTTTAAGTTTTTTTACTTAATTATTGGCGAAGGTGGTTATAGCGGTATTATCATTTCATATATTTCTGTTTGTGTACAGTTTGTTTTGTGTGCTTACCTATTGGCAAGAGCATATCAGTTAAACACATCACTTTGGTACATGCCAATCATAGTGTCGCTTGGCTTTATACACGTTTTTAGCGCAGAAATATTAACCTTTAAAATTGGGTTGATGATTAACATAGGGTTTACCTTTTTATATGCCATTTCTTTTTACTCGTGGTATATCATGCGAAAGTTCGATACCAAATTTTTATTGGCTATTATAGGAATTATTCTGTCCTTGGCGGCATATCAAGTAATAATTAATGCCCTTATTGTTATCACATTACTTGGTTTTATTATAGAGTTTAACACATGGCCTAAAAACGAACAAATCACCTTTAAAAAACTACAAAAAAGCCCTTATAGCATTAAATTAATAGGCATTATTTTAGGTGCCATACTTTATTTAATAATTAATAAAGTTGTTTTGACATTTGCAGGGTTACATAGCTCCAATCGTTCACAATTTATCAGCATATTAAATATTAAAACCAGGGTAAATCAAATATGCGCTCTGTTCAAAGATGTACTAATTGACCCCAATGAGTTCTTAATTCCACAAACGATTAAAGTTTTATTTTTAGGGGTTTTACTACTAAGTATTATTTTAATTATAGTAAATAATAGCAATAAGTTTAAGGCTACCTACCAAAAAATATTACTTGGCGTGGGTGTACTTGTACTTTTAACAGTAAGCTTATTATCAACTGCCATTTCAGGACTTTTTCTTCAGATTTGGTGGATGGTTCCAAGAATGTTTACCGGCTTTGGTTTATTTACTATGTTGGTTTTTATGATTGCTTTTTTATTAAACAAATCGGCCATTGTAAATAAGCTATTATTGTTTGTATTAATTATAACAACAGTAACACACATCAATTTAAATCATCAAATAGCCAACGACCAAGCATACCTTAACTTTTTGGATAGAAATAAAGCACAAAGAATGATTAATCAATTGGAGCAAATTGAAGGATTTAAAACCAAACGATTGTACATTCATCAACGACCAGATTGTTGGGTAAACGAATACAACATCAAAACCAATATTGGCGATATGAACTTATCTGCATTTTGTGCTTCTTGGTCTAAGTACAAATTATTGCAACATGTTTCCCGTTATCATATTACTCCAACAAGCCTAACCGACAACCATTATATAGACAGTTTGTATCAATCCTTTCCAGAAGGCGAAAAACCCTTATGGCCGGATAAAAAAGGCATTTGGTTTAATGATAGTTTGATAGCTATTTTTCCTTAGCCAAATAGCTTTTTCCACAAGTTTTTCTTCTCCAGTTTCTCCACCCAATTTGTATAAAATGGGTTTTCTATGTGGTTATATGTTTTGATGTATAATTTTAATTGCCACGCAAATGCTTGCCTAGCTGATTGAAAAGGCTTGTTATATTTTTGTTGATATAAGTACGCGAGTAACGAGTTTAGTTCTTCCTCTTCAATTTGCCTGAGCTTACAAAAATTGTTGTACGTTTCGTTCAGATTATTAGGAATTTTTAAACCCGCATATTGATGAATCTCGTTTCTAATTTCTATGGCAAATTGCTCTTGGCTGTCGTCATGCTTGGGGTTATCGCTTACAAAATAAGATACCAATGGTGTTTGCAGGTTATAAAATTGTAGTCCGTTTTTTAAACAGGTTAACCAAAAACCATAATCCTGCGCACGCACATATTTAGGATTATATTTTACCGTTTGTCCCCAGAAGTTTGGCTTGTTTCTTAAAATAATTGCCGGATTTGCCATGGGGCTGTTAATTAACAAATAGGCCGCAATCATATCATGTGTTTCGTTTAATGGCCACGTATTATCTGTTTCGTTTACCACAAACATAGCGGAGCAAACATCTACTTCAGGGTGGGCTTCCATAAAGGCTACTTGTTGTTCAAACCTAGCCGGAAACGACTTATCATCGCTATCGTTGTATGCAATGTATTTGGTTTTTATTTGTGGCAAAATAAAATTTAACACATCCGATTTTAAAACAATATGCTGTGGTAAAATAACTACCCTATGCACACAAGCAATTTGTACATCAAGAGGCTTATGCGTTAGTATCAACCACTCAAAATCATTATAGGTTTGTCTGTTTATACCTTGTACACAACGCGCAAATTGCGTTTCGTTTTGATGCAGATAAGTTACAACTGTTAATTTTTTCATTTTGCTTTAAACCCAATACTCGAATAAAAGGTTTTTAGTCCAGCTTTTGTTGATGAATTGATAATGTCCTAAAAATTTAACGTTCACTTAACTATGCCCATCAACCAAACATAATTTATTACATTCGCCATGTGTTAAAAATCAAACCCCATAAATCGCATTTAATGGTGTTGTTAACCTTGCTTATAGGTTTTAACAGCACGGCACAAAACATGGATATTGATGTATTACGCAACATCAACAACAACAGAAATACTGCTTTAGATCCAACATTTAAAACCCTTACCAATAGCGTTTTTCCTACTGCCGTAGCTATACCCGTTTTTCTTACCGCTTTTCATTTAATTAAAAAAGACAGTGCTACTAAACAACGTGTAATTATTATTGGTGGTACATTACTGGTTTCATCGGCAGTAACAGGCCTGCTTAAATACAGCATTCAAAGAAAAAGACCTTTTGTTACATATCCCGACATCAACCACATCACCCCTGAAGACAGTTATTCCTTTCCTTCCGGACATACATCTACAGCATTTGCTTTAGCAACTTCGGTTACCATTGCCTACCCTAAATGGTATGTGGCTGCACCGGCTTACTTATGGGCATCATCGGCTGCTTATTCGCGTATGCACTTTGGGGTACATTACCCCAGCGATGTTATTGCAGGTGCTTTAATAGGAAGTGGTTCGGCATGGTTGTGTTATCAACTGAATAAACGTTTGCAACAGCGCAAGTAGGTGCCAAAGGCACATTGATCTTACCATCTATGGCTCTGTAAATAGTTATTATTGAGGTATTCAAATACTATAAAATGCGATGAGCTTACATTAAAAAATACCTGATTAAAAAAGCAGTTACAAGCACGGCATAAATACCTGCGGTTTGTTTATTAATGGTATTGCGCAATTTTTTTTGATCCAGGTTTTCGGTTGAATCAAAAACAAAAAATGGTATCCCTGATTTCATTTTTGTCCAAATACTACTGGCATCAGAAAGGTATTCGTTAAAAGTTAATTGTTTATCAGGATTGGTAAAGTTGTAATAATTCCAACCACGTGTATTTATTAAAGTTGCACCTATTAAACCAACAATAATTAAAAGTATAAGCATGCTACTATCAACTGAATATATTAAACACAATTAAACTGCTTACATAAGCTAAAGCTGTCATGTACACAAACTGCACAATAGGCCATTTCCACGACTTAGTTTCTGCTTTTACAATAGATAAGGTACTCATACATTGCATGGCAAATGCATAAAACACCATCAACGAAAGTATGGTAGCAATGGAATACAGCGGTTCGCCTTTTTCATTTTTTTCTGCCATCATTTTTTGTTTGATGGTATTTAAATCATCTCCCTCAGCACCACCACCTACACTATAAATGGTGCTCATGGTTCCAACAAAAACCTCGCGTGCAGCTAATGAAGTTAATAAAGCAATTCCCATTTTCCAATCAAAACCCAATGGTTTAATAGCAGGCTCAATCCACTTACCAAACTCACCGGCATAACTTGCTTGCAAACGTTCGGCACTTTTTTGTGCGGCCAATTCTTCACTGGTAACTGTTGCATCAGCACTCATGGCCAAGGTTGCATATTTTTGGTCGATAGCACGCATGTTACCACGCGGACCAAAGGATGCAAATGCCCAAAGTATAACTGATACAGCTACAATGATTTTACCTGCACCAACCACAAACGCACTTCCTTTTTCGTACAAGGTAATTAGTAAGTTGTTCCAAACAGGTAATTTATAACCCGGTAACTCCATGATAAAATAAGCCGAACCTTTGGTGTGAACAAATAACTTAAACACAGCTGCACTAGCCAAAGCAGCAATAAATCCTAATAAATACATGGCCATTAAAACCACACCATGCACATTAAACGGACCCCATTTTGCTGTTTCGGGAACCAACATACCAATTAATAAAGTATAAACCGGCAAACGAGCCGAACAGCTCATTAAAGGAGTAACCAAGATAGTTATAAGTCGTTCTTTTTTATTTTCTATACTGCGGCTGGCCATGATACTTGGAACAGCACAGGCCATACCACTAATAAGTGGAACAATACTTTTACCATTCATTCCAAACGGACGCATGATTCTATCCATGATAAAACCCACACGCGCCATGTATCCCACATCTTCAAGCACTGCAATAAATGCAAACAGAATAATAATTTGTGGTAAGAAAATGATTACACCACTTAATCCTGCTACCACACCGTGCACCAGCAAATCATTAAGTACCCCATCAGGCAATGATTTTTCTATGGTTTCACTCAACCAAGCAAAGCCCATTTCAACCAAATCCATAGGGTAAGCACTCCACGAGAATATGGCTTGAAACACCAAAAACAGTAAGCTTAAAAATATCACCAATCCCCAAATGCGGTGGGTTAAAATTACATCCGCTTTTTGGGTAATGTTTTTTATTACATGGTTCGTTTTTTGTCTACGGCTTAAACGTACCGCTTCATCAATAACTTTATAACGTTGTAATATTTCTAACTCCTGAAATTGCTTGGGATTAAAATTATATTTTTCGAAAGCCGCATTAATTTGTTTGGCCTTGTTGTTTAAATAAACACAGGCATTAATAGCATACTGTAAAGCGGCATAAGGATTTTTTTTATCGGTGATTTCTCCTATTTCATTCAACAAATTTTGATCAACCTGGTTGATGTTGAAGTAGGTAACCTTTTTATGTTTGCTTTCGTCAAGCAACAAGTTTTTTATTTTTGATATGCCTTCTTTGTTACGTGCATTAATGGAAACAACAGGAATACCCAGCTCTTTGGCCAATATATCCAACTCATAAAACACACCTTTACGCTCGGCTAAATCAACCATGTTTAAAGCCAAAATTACCGGAACACCTAAATCTGCAACTTGTGTTAGCAATAACAAATTGCGTTTCAAGTTACTAGCATCGGCAATAAATAAAACCAAATCGGGGAAATTGGTTTCGGCTTTGTTACGTAAAATATCATAAGTAACCAACTCATCAGCCGATTTGGGATATAGGCTATAAGTACCTGGCAAATCAATAATTTGTGCCCGAGTTTCGGCATTTAATTTACTGTAACCTATTTTCTTTTCAACTGTAGTACCCGGAAAATTGCTCACCTTATGGTTTAAGCCCGTTAAGGCATTAAACAAACTGGTTTTGCCACTGTTGGGGTTACCGGCTAATGCAACTGTTATTTCCTGCTTCACTGTAGTTATTTCACGTTAATATCAATACAATTGGCATCACTTAGGCGTAAGCACATTTTGTACTCGCCCACCCTGATGGCAATAGGGTCGCCAAAAGGAGCAATGTTTTCAAGTTCCACTTCTTCGCCCGGTAATAAGCCCATTTCAAACAGCTTTAAACTAAGCTCTTCGCCATGCACAGCCTGCACTGTAGCTATTTGATTAAACTTTAATTCCGACAGTTTCACCCTATTGTTTGTATTGGTTGGTGGGCGAATTTAGATTATTTCTAAAGAAGGAAAAAATGATAGTTGTTGGAAACTAGAAGATTTTAGGATTGCTTGAGTAAGCAACTTGGACGTATTAACAATTTTTTAAGTTTTGAATACCAAAGCAAAAATACTTGCGTTTACAAAAGTATAAATACCTAACACTATGTGGTACAGAGTTCTTTATTTGATGTTATTGATGATGGTCGTTGGTAACATCCAAGCACAAATGCCTGTTAATCCATTTAGGGTAAACTTTAATGTAAACGAGTTTGCTTTAGATCAACAGGACAAAAGTATCCTACTACAAGTTGTAAATAAATACAAGGCATCGCCTTATGCCGAAGTAACTATTGCAGCACACACAGACAATGATGCCGACCAAAACTACAACCTCAACCTATCAAAAAATCGAGCGAACGCTGTAAAACAATTTTTAGTCAAACAAGGTGTTAAACCTACTCATATTTTAATGAGTTATTATGGCGAAAACAAACCTTTACTAACAAACGATAACGCTAAAAACAAATCAGAAAACAGAAGGGTTGATGTGCAGGTAGACAACTACGCATTTAAAAACGTAAACCAAATGCTTAAGGCAGCAGGGGGTAATTACAAGCAAACGTTTACCATCAATCCTACTCAACCCAACACCATAATAGGCAAAAACGGAACCACCATTTTTATTCCGGCTAATACTTTGGTTGATGCCAATAATAAACCAGTAAACAAACCTGTTACAGTAAATTTATCAGAGTACTTAAAACCTAAAGATGCCATGCTGCAATCTTTATCAACCCAAACTACCAATGGACAACAATTGGAAACAGGTGGTATGTTTAGTGTAAATGCTTATGCTGACAACAAAGCTCTAAAAGTAAAAAATGGTGCTGCATTAAAAGTGGTCATGCCTTCAAACAACATCAAAAATGACATGGAAATTTTTAATGGTGTTGTAAATAACAGCGGTGTTACCGAATGGAAACCTACCGGCAAACCTTTTATTGCCAATGGTGTACTTAAGGTGGAGCAATACGATTTAAAAGACATGCGCTTTTACTTTAATGTGCCGCCTCCACCAAGGCCACCGGCTGCTCCATCAACACCCAACATAACAGTAGCAGAGCCTGAGCGTAAATATTTTAACATTTGGGATAAGTTAACCTTGAGTAAGGCTGCTCGTTCTGAAAAATATGCATTGTACAAAACACAGGTGCAAGAAAACAATGCAGGGTTATTAAACAGACACAAAAACACATACCTAAAATACAAAATAAAACGTGCCAAATACGAAGCTGATTTATTAAACTATAAAAATGCTTATACCACCTCGTTTAACAATTGGGTTGACCAACAAATTAAGTTGCAACAAATATTTTTAAAATACGTACGTGATAACTATAAAGATAGTGTTGGTTTACAAAACTTAATTGCTGTTGGTGCAGATTATAAAGTATTAAACAAACCTGAGCTTGATGCATTAAAACAAAAAATGCACAGCGGGAGATACCGTCACTTGGCCGATAAACACGTGGCTGCCATGGGTTGTTTAGAAAAAATGAAAGAACTTGGATTGGTTGAATCGTATAACCGCTATGGATGGCGCGATTACATTTCTTGTGTTGATTTTCATGACAACAACTACTTAAGACGTAGCTTAAAAATAGCACCGGCATTATCGCAGGTGGCCATTGCCGAAGTAAATACTTTTGCGCAAGTGGCTCAAGCTAAAAATCCAACCGCATTTGAAAACGAGTTGGCCGACCTTGAAAAAGAATTAACCTACACCGCTTACATTGAAAGTATGGGTACCATTAACTGCGATAGGTTCACGGGAACACCACCAAACCAATTTGTGCATGTAACCATACCTGAAGTAGCAGATGCACAAGTGGCTTTTTACATTGCCTCACAAAAAAGTTTCTTGTATGCCAACAAAACGGCCAAAGGTTACGAGGTACGAATACCTAAAAACACAGATTATACTTTGTTTGTGATGAGCCTTCAAAAAAGTCAACCTATGTTTTACACGAAAATCGGCAAGGCTGAAACACCACAAACCATAAATGCCAAGATGCAACCCATAACTATTGCACAGTTAAAAGAAGCCTTTAATTTATTATAATGCCGAAAACCATCCCGCTTAAGAGGCAAGTGTGTAGCCTGTTGGCGGGATTGGTTTTTTATATCAAAACATAAATTTCCCTCTTACCAAATCATCACGCATATTTGCAGCATGAGCAAACCAACTATTTGCGGATTTACCATGGTACGCAATGCGGTAAAATTTGATTACCCCATTGTGGAATCTATTAAAAGTATTTTACCCATTGTAGACGAATACATGGTGGCTGTGGGCAATAGTGATGATGCCACGTTGGAGTTAATTAAAAGCATTAACTCACCCAAAATAAAAATTATTGAAACCGTTTGGGATGATAGCTTACGCCAGGGCGGACAAGTATTGGCCGTTGAAACCAACAAATCATTTGATGCCATTGCCGAGCATTTTGATTGGTGTTTTTACTTGCAAGGTGATGAAGTGGTACACGAAAAATACCACAATAATATATTAGCAGCTTGCGCTAAATATAAAGACCAAAAAGAAGTGGAAGGTTTGTTATTTGGTTACACGCATTTTTATGGCAGCTTTGATTATGTGGGCGACTCGCGTACTTGGTACCGCAAAGAAATACGCATCATAAAAAACGATAAAAGCATACGCAGTTATAAAGATGCACAAGGTTTTAGAAAAGAGGGTAGTAAGTTACAAGTGAAACCTATTGATGCACAAATTTACCATTATGGTTGGGTGCGCGACCCAAGGTTTCAACAAGCCAAACAAGAGAGTTTTAACAAGCTTTGGCATAGTGATGATTACGTGCAACAAAACGTAGCCACCGCAAACGAATACGATTATAAAACCATCGACTCGCTAAAACGATTTGAAGGTGCACATCCGGCTATTATGAAAGAACGTTTGCAACGCATGAATTGGGAATTTACCTGGGACATCAGCCGAAAGAAGTTTACATTTAAAGAAGGATTTTTGTATTGGTTTGAAAAACTAACCGGGAAACGTTTGTTTGAGTATAAAAACTATAAAGTAATTTAAAGGGATAGCACTCGCAAAAGCCACAGATTAGCACAGAAATTTATCAATCAATAGTACGCATAAAAAACAGGACGAGAACAAATGCTGTGATCACCGTGTTCTTCCGTTGTGATCTCCGTGGTTATACCCTATAAAATAAAAAACCACAGCTCCATTAAAGCACTGTGGTTTTAAAATTAGGTATAAATAGGTTATCCCATATTATTCGTTTGAAATACAAACAGAATAATCGATGTAAGAAAATCAAACTTTTGGGTATCCGCTACACTTCACACAAAAGATGATTTTCTAAATTGGGATTACTTAATTTTTGCATTAAATGGGTTTCTTAAGCCGCTAAAGTCTGCTAAATCCATTTTAATAGAGCCTACAAATATTTCGCTTTCGGCACGTATAGGCACTTTGTTTTCGTCATCGGTTACCCAAAGTGTTAAAGCATCTGTATCTTTAAACACGCGGCCTTCCAACAGTTGTGGTTTTACTTTTAAGGTACGGAACTTCCCTAAATCTGTTTTTAAAATTTCACGACCTACAAATTTAAAACGCAAAGGATAATTTTTTCCATCCATGTAAAAGTTAACCGGAAACACATCACCAGGTTTTGCGTTGGTCATATCTGTTGAACGGGCAAAATAAATAGCCGAAGCAATATCTTGCGTGCGTTCGCCAATTTCTATTTTACCTTTTACACTGCTGTTTGCAATACCATTTTCGTGGTCGAATAAAACCAAATCTAATGCTTTGTATCCACCTTCGCGCACGTTTTTGGTAGCTTTCCAAGGTATTAATGCCTCTTCATCCATGTAAGATTCAAACTGGTCTTTTACCTTAAACATCATATCAACCATACCGGTTGATTTACCAAAAACTTTTATGTAGTAAGTATTGCGGTTGTTTACTTTAGCAGGTTTATTAGCCACTTCAAAATCGGCTGTTCCTCCATTAATCAAACCATAATATACTTTGTACTTTAACTTTTCGCCATAAGTAAAAGCCGTGTTTACTCTTTTAGAAATTTCGTATTTTTTTTCGGTAGGCTTAACCTCCTCCATAGGTGCGTTTTGGGCCAGTGCAGCACCAATAAACAAACCGGTAGTTAATACAAATTTTCTCATAACAATTACATTAGTGTATACGCGAATACAAAATGCTTGCCAAAGTAAAATATCTGACTTTTAGCAACGCTCGTTTTTACTAATTTAGGTTAAATATTAAACTCAATTCCCTGAGCTAAAGGCAATTGTTTACCGTAATTAATGGTATTGGTTTGTCTGCGCATATAGGCTTTCCAGCTATCACTTCCACTTTCACGTCCGCCACCTGTTTCTTTTTCGCCACCAAAAGCACCACCAATTTCGGCACCACTTGTCCCAATATTTACATTGGCAATACCACAATCACTACCTGCAGCACTTAAAAATGCCTCAGCTTCTTGTAAGTTATCGGTAAATATTGATGAGCTTAACCCTTGACGAACTCCATTTTGTAAGGCAATGGCTTCTTCAACAGTGTTATATTTCATGATGTATAAAATAGGAGCAAATGTTTCGTGCTGTACAATTTCAAAATGATTTTCAGCTTCAATAATGGTTGGTTTTACATAACAACCACTTTCGTAACCAACACCACTCAATACCTCGGCACCACAAAGCACTTTCCCACCTTCTTGTTTTGCTTTTTCAATGGCGTTCAAGTAGGCATTAACTGCATCTTTATCAATTAATGGCCCAACCAAATTTTTAGGATTTAGCGGATCGCCAATAGTCAACTGTCCATATGCTTTAATCAATGTATCTTTAAATTTATCGTACACGCTGGTGTGCATAATTAATCTGCGGGTGGTTGTACAACGTTGTCCGGCAGTACCTACTGCGCCAAATACAACAGCGCGCACAGCCATATCTAAATTGGCATGTTGCGATAAAATAATGGAGTTGTTTCCGCCTAACTCTAACAAACTTTTACCTAAACGTGCACCTACTGTTTGTCCAACAATTTTACCCATACGAGTTGATCCTGTTGCAGAAATTAAAGGCACACGCTCGTCTTTACTCATTAACTCACCCACTTGGTAATCGCCATTAATTAAGCAGAAAATACCTTCAGGTAAGTTATTTGCTTTAAGCACTTGTGCCATTAGGTTTTGGCAAGCAACAGCGCTTAGCGGAGTTTTTTCTGATGGTTTCCAAACACAAACGTCACCGCAAACTGCCGCCAGCATACTATTCCAACTCCAAACCGCAACCGGGAAATTAAATGCAGAAATAATACCTACAATACCTAAAGGATGCCATTGCTCGTACATGCGGTGGTCGGGACGCTCGCTATGCATGGTTAAACCATACAACTGACGAGAAATACCTACAGCAAAATCACATATATCAATCATTTCCTGTACTTCACCCAAACCTTCTTGGTAACTTTTGCCCATTTCATAACTTACCAATTTACCAAGCGGTTCTTTGTACTCACGTAATAAGTTTCCATATTGACGCACAATTTCGCCACGTTTAGGTGCAGGCAATTTTCTCCATGTTTTAAAAGCTTCGGCTGCAGTGGAAATTACTTTTTCATACTCGGCTGGTGTGGTATATTTTATCTTACCTATTAAAGTACCATCCACTGGAGAGATTATATCTTTTGTAGTAGCAATATCAGCACTAAAATGATTTGTACCAGTAGATGTACCGTGGTTTACATCATTAATGTTTAAGGCTTTTAATACGTCATTTATCATGGCAATTTTTCTTAATTATTTAGGTGCGAATTTAGCTAAATAGATTAAAGAACAAGTTAAGTGTATATTTTACCGTACGCATATTTATTTTAAAATCACACACATTTATTTATCAATTCATTACAATTTGTATATTGTACCAAAATTCAACCCTATTGAAAACCTACATCATTAAACCTGTATTAGTACTATTGGTGCTGTTTATTGGATTAACGCTTAAAGCGCAAGATGTTGATATAGACTCATTAAACAGCGCTTTATTTAATCACATCAATGCCCAGCGATTAGCTGCAGGTATTGAAGATTTGGTATTAACCGAGGTGATGGAAAACACCGCACAAGACCAAGCCAATTACTGTACACAGGTAAAAGCAGAAACTAATACCCAAAAAGAATTAAAGAAAAGCACCGCGACTTTACGTGTAACTTTTTTTGGCGGAATTAAAGATGGCGTTCCACAAGAAATTATTTTTAGCGAAGCGGTTAAAAACAGCCGTGGTGTAGAACTTAGCACAGGCGAATTGTTGGCCAAGCTCATTAAAAAATTAGACAAATCTGCTTTCAAGAAATTATACACCCGACCCGATTTGTATTATACAGGTGTACGTGGTTCTTTTGACCCCATCAGCAACAAAGTATATTTCTGTGTTGTTATGGGTGATATTAATATCATCAATAATACATCAGCACACAGTAAGGATTTAGATAAAAACTACAAAGTAAACACACATGGTTTTCATTGGTGGATGAGGCGCACAGGTTGCCGCATTAATTGTGTGTTTGGTAAATGCGATGAAGGAACTGTTTGTAATGCTTACGATGACTTAAAAGAACTTTTTAGTAAGGTTGATATTGATAAAGGATTTTACATTAAAGACAAAAAACTTTACCTGCGCGAAGACTTTAAAAAATACTTTATAAGTGACGATAGAAACACCACCAAATTGATTGCTGATAAAAATGATAGATTGTTAATTTACATCATTGAAAAATCACAGTTTCCTTGTAACACTTCCTACAACATTTCAGTTGGTGCTTCATCGCAAGCCGGTTTACAAATTGGTTTAAGACCCATTAAATTGGGTGGTTTAACTGCAAAGGGAGATTTGGCCATTGATAAGCTACCAGAAGGTTTTTCAGAAAATTTTGAGATTGGCATTAAAGTAGTTAAATACTGCGATGAAAAAGTAAAATGTGAGGTGTACGATTTTTACGATAAACTTAACCGTTTAAAACCATACTTTACGCCAGTTGCTTTTGATGACTTGCCCTTATTGTTAGATACCCAAACTGCTAAAACACCCGAGCCATTTATAGAAGTTAAAACTTTAAGCTGGAACATACCTTTTGAGCGGAATAAGTTTGAATACAAACAAAGCGACATATCACCCATTATTGATAGCTTAAACGAGCCCAAGTTTATTATTCAGGAAATTAAAATTACAGCCTATTCATCTATGGAAGGCGACTCGGTTAAAAACTTTGAGTTACAACAAAAACGTGCAGCAAGTATTATTAAAGTATTAGAGCAACAACAAGCTGGTACCAAAATTAAATACACAGTAAAACAAGGTAACTCTTGGGATATATTCCGTAGGCAAATTGTATTAACTAACTACTACTATTTAGCCGATAGTACACCTTCATACGTGCGCGAACGACTTAATAAGGATACTTCACTATCACGTAAAATAGAACACCTGTTGCAAGCCGAACGTTTTGCAAGTATTGATATGCGCGTGGCTTTTGATTTAAAGAAATTAAGCGAAGACGATTATTGGGCTTACCGCATACAAAAAGCTATTGAGAAAAAAGATGTGAAACGTGCCTTAAGTAACCAAACAGCTTTTATTAAACTTTACCAACTAGGCAAAGTAAGTTACGAAAAATTCATGTCGGTTTCCATACCTACCGATAAGAAGTACATTGCTTTGTTAAACAATAAATATTTATTTATAAACAACGATGTAGAAAAAATTTCGCGTTTTGATGAGCTAAGAACTTTAGATCCAAACAACCCAATTATTAAGTACAATTACTTGGCATTAAAACTAAACTCAGTAAATAAACTAGACAATAACTCGCGCAGAGAAGAACTCCAAATACTTTCATCGTTGTTTAGTTCTTTAACAGCAACAGCTATTCCTGTTGAGTTGTACAATACATTAAGATCGCGATTTCATCCTATTACTAACGATGCACGCAAATCTAAAAAAGCCGAATCTTACAAAAACATCAAAGAACTATCTAAAAACAGCCCTATATTAGAATCAGTATTTTTAGCCGATTATTATGCCGAGCAAAAACGTTTTGATTTAGCTGCACAAATTTTATTCGATCATTACAAAGATGTAGACGATGAAAATAAAGCATTGTGTAAAGAGTTTTGTTTGCGCATGTTGTATTATGGCAAAGCCAGTAAACTAGATGCTTTTGAAAAACAATACCAAGGTGTGTTTAAGAAACTACAAAAAACAAATCCAGAAGTATTCTGCGAAATTTTCGAAAAATCGAAGGTATCGTTTAAGTTTTTTGAAAACTTACATATCAAAAAAATGTATTGCGATGCATGTGCATCAAAATAAGTAATCTTTTATTTGCAATAATTATTAATCAAGAGTAAACCATGCGAGCTAAAAGGCTTTTCATTTATTGATAATAGCAAAGGCAACTCTATATAAAATTGCTTTTAATTACGGTCTTACTAATAAAATTTAATAATTTTAATCTCTTCTAAATTGATTAACCTTTTACTTAGGTGTTTCTTGTCCTGTACTTACAGAATGCTATTGTTAATTTTCTGCCAAAAACTGGTTCTAGTAAATAGTTTTCTCTAATATCATTGGTTTTAGTATTCTTGATTTGGATAGTTTTAAAGCAAAGCAAGTAACAATTTGTTTATACAGCGGGGAAGCTACCCTTACCATTTTACTATTAAATTTGCTTTGTTTATTTGTAAGCAAATAGACGAAGCCCAATAATAAAAATAACGTTAAATGAAATACTTGTGTGTTGGAATAGTTACCTTTTTTAGTTTCGCTAAAAATGCTTCCTCACAAACCATCAGTTTAGGGTCTTGGAATATTTTAACCCTTCAGTATAGCTACAACACCAAGTGGAACTTTTTTGGTGAGGCACAACTGCGCTCGTTAAAGTTTTATGATGATTTTCATTATTACGAATATAAAGCCGGAGCAATGTACAAGGCTGCCAACAATTTTAGAATTGGCTTGGCAGCCGGAAGTTACCAAACCTATAAAGAAGGGGGCAATTTTGTTTTACCTAAAAACAGTGATGAATTTAGGTTATGGCCACAAGCCATTTTAACACAAACTATTGGCCCCGTGAAAGTAGAACAACGTTACCGTGCCGAAATGCGCATTACACAAAATGGCTACCGAAACCGTTTCCGTTACCGGTTGGGCTTGACTTATGCCTTTGGTAAATCAAAAGATAATATTCAACCATTTTTTGCGGGGTTGAGTAATGAATTGTTTTTTACCAATAACGAACCCTATTTTGAACGTAACAGATTTTTAGTTTCGTTTGGATATAAACCTTCCAAATCATCAACCATACACGTGGGTTACCTGCACCAGTTTGATTATAAAATAACAGACGAAACGGGTATGGACTTTTTCCAAATTGGTTATTTGTTTGAATTGAGTTCCAAGTAAAAATTTTAAATTTAAGATAGAAAAAACCGTTTATGTTTAAATCAATACGCGATCGTAATTTTATAGGTTTATGGTTTATATTGATAATGTTTATTCTTTTAGGATCATTTACTTGTTACAAACAAAATCAATCAGAGAAAGAATATGTTGGTACCTGGTTAAATGAAACAGCGAAAATTCAGGTGCGCACCAAAACAGGCATTATAAAATACAAATTTACGCCTATCACTGTACCGATATCCCTGACAATTTTATCTCAAAGCACTGCAACTTGTAAGATTGGTGAAATTGAAACAAATAATTTAGTGGTAACAAGAAATTCAGGAAATGCTGAAAAAACCGGAGTGATTTACATTATTAAGCTTGGTGAAATAGGACTAATAAACAACACAGACCCTTTAAGTAAAAAAGAAATTCAGCTGTGGATTAAACCATTAACCAAAGCTAATAAACTACATATAGAAATACGCCAAATGGGCACATTAGATGCTTTTCCGATGGGAGAAGTGGTGTTGGAAAAAGAAAAGATAAATTGATATTAATAAACGAGTTTATCATGATAATTTTTCTTTAGCAGGCTAATTTAACAAGCCAGAAATTAACCCAGAAATAGCAGTTAATAAACCCAATACTGCTAGCATTAACAGTATCGCAAATATGATACAACCATCATCTCCACTCAAACTTGGGATATTAACTAAAATAAGAATGAGCAACGCTGCAAGTGCTATCATTCCTAATCCAATATACATAGATGTAAATCGGCCTCGGTTTGCTTTAGCTAATTTAGGATGGGCTTTTACTATTTTTTCACCTATGTGATTAACAACTTCCTGCTTCAAAATTTTTACTGCTGTGGTTTTTCTTAAAAATTTGTTTGTAGTATAAGCACTAGATGTGTAATTGGGGTTATGCTTGTTTTGTGAAGTTAATGCTGCTTGTTTTGTTAAGTTTGATGGTTGAACATCGGCAATAACTTCACCCGTGGCTAGAGGCTTTGCCATTTGGGGTGTGTAATAAACTAACTTAGTTTTACTACATGAAACACCAAGTAGTAAAGTGAAAAGTAAGATTAAAAAATGCCTGTAATGTTTACTTAAATTCTTTTCCATTTTCTATAATCTTCTATTATCAATCATTTTAATATGCGAGCTAGTTAATGGCTGCAGTAATTACACCAACAATTGTGGTAACTAATCCAGCGGTTGTTAAAGCAAGTGATAGTATTAAACTAACACATCCATTTAATAGAGATTCATAATTTGAAGGGGACCGATTTGAGATGGAAAACAGCCATAATGATCCAACTAATAGCATGACCAGCCCAACAATTAAAAGCACATATCTTCCCTTTCTTTCGCTATTATTATTAGTCTTACTTGGCTTACTATAAGTAGCTTTGGTGTCGGTTTCGGTGTCGCTAAACGAATATTTTTTACTCTTATTCGGTAGTGTATCATATACTGGTGTTGTAGGAGAGTCTTTAGTAAAAGCAACTGTTTTAAGCTGTAAAACAGGTGAAAAACTAAGCGGTATAGATTTATGGTTAATTGCGCTTTTAGAGGTATTTGACGGTGTATAATATGTATAATATACCAGCTTGGTTTTACTGCATGAAAAAACAAGCAGTAAAACCAAGGTTATCCATAAAAATTGTTTGGGGGG
>JBFYQC010000005.1:0-4356 GCA_041302975.1 Bacteroidota bacterium | reverse complement strand
CTTTATTATTCTTTCAGGGTGAAGTTTAAGAAGAAAAAAATCACACCAAGGATGACAGAAACTCAACAACCAAATTTTATTAATTATTCAAACTTCACTCAAGAAACATATTCGATTAATAATGATGACTATATAATAGTATCTACCCCATTTATAGAGGTTCGAAATATTCTGAATGAACCAATAATTTTTGATTTTGATTTCCTGAGATCATATTATTATTATGACAATGGAACAGTTACGATTCTTGGAGAGGACCCCGAATATCTGTACCAAGTAAATGACATTGAAAGCATTGAACTTAAACTCATGGCCGACATGTATTTTACAAGCCAAGGCTCAAAAGGACAAGATTTAAATACTTTACAAGTCTTTACTTATAAAGTTTACCAAAATAGTGGTATTGATAATCAAATGCCGCTGGAAGAATCAAATACCATTGGGAATGTAACATTCCTTAATCCAAATCAGAGAATATTGAAACATCAAAGTGGCAAAGTAGTTTTTGATAATATTAATTTTTCACCGTCAACAATAGCTCAATTTCCTTTCAGTACTATTAGTGGAAACGAAATTCATATTTGGGTAGAAAATGCTGAAATAAAAAACAAAATAACTGTGGATCCTGGGTTTAAAGCCTATATACATTTTTTAGACAATCTATCTATTAATCCTGAAAGTAATATTTTTCCTGAGGTAATTCTTGATAATGCTCCGAGTGAAAATTTATATAATTATCCTCAAATTTATGAAGCTACAGATGAAGAAGTAAGCAACTTTTGTAGTAAAACAAATAATAAGTATAAAGCAAATCTTGGCTTAACTAAAAAGGAAAATTATTCAACAGATAATCATAACGAAACTATAGATATCAATCCAAAATACGAATTTAAACTTTCACCAAATCCGGCCAGTAATTTATTATACATAAACTCAGAATATAATAATTCTATCAATATTAAGATTCTTGATATATCTGGCAAAGTAGTTACAACACCATTAAACAATATCATGATTGAAAATAACAATTATGGTATAGATGTAAGTTCGCTTGTTAATGGTATATATTTCTGTAACATACAACTGTCAAGTGGCGAGCAAATAACCAAAAAATTTGTAATAGCAAAATAACATGTTAAGGTATCTTTTTTTAATAAGTTCAATAACTATAGGTTGTGCATTGCATGCACAACCTATTTCTGTAGGTTTACATTATGCCATGGGAGCATCAAACATTAGTAGCCACAATGTTTTTAATCAAAGCCAAACAGGTTACGCAACTGGCCTTGATTTTTTATACCAAATAAAACCTAACTTAAAATTAGTAAGTGGGCTTGGCTATTCACATTTGCAAAGCAAGGGCGTTGTTAATTACTACAACCTTAATGGAGATAATATTTTATCGTACAACAAACAACTTTACTTGCATTATATTAATATTCCATTGGGTTTAAATATAAATTTTGCGGAAACTAAACGAATCTCTCCATACCTACTTGCAGGTATAAGTTATCAATATTTAATACATGCCAATGTTAACCCTCAGAACTATTATTTAAGTCATAACGTTACATCAAATTACAACAGAAGCAACATAAACTTATTTGCAGGTGCAGGACTTCATGCAAAAATTAACAACCAATACACGTTAAGATTAGGTGTAAATTACAACCAAGGTTTATTAAATATTAGTAAAGCAGAAAACAACAAAACCACACAGCTTATATCAGCCCAAATTGGTTTGTTGTACACACTAAACCACCAAGATAGTAAACAAGAAAACTAATGCGCATGAAACACCGTTCCGGCCATTAACAGTTTTGGGATTTACTACAGGTGCTAATCAAGTTTTTAACCAACGCATTTTGCAACCAAACCAATGTAAAAACATTAATTGGGTTGTTGTAACTAAGCATGTAACACAAGTAAATTTATTATTGTTTTTCGGGCTTACTTTTGTTAAGTTGCAGTGTAAATTATTAAAACTAGCCACTTACAATGCTCAACCACACGAAATTCAACCTCAAAAACAAGCTAAACTGTTTTTTGCAAAAAGGTTATAAAACACCATTTTTATTCTTGAATCAAAAGCGACCAACTTTCTAAATACTAACGTGTTAGTTAAAACAGTTTTTGGTTATAGATTATGAACATGCGTATTAGATTAGCAATACTATTTATTTTAACTACATGCTTACATGGACATTGCAACGCACAAAAACCATTATCAATAGCCTTGTCTGTTGGTTCAAGTTATTCGTGGTTAGGAATGAACAAACAATCTAAATATTATAACAGTAATTGGGAAAGAACCAAAAACACATTCTCGCCTGAGTTTGGCTATAGTATTGGTTTGGGCATTAACAAAAAGCTAAATGATAAGTTTACCCTTAGTTTTATACCGAGGTATCAATATTGGGGCGGCAATACCAAAACCCAAAGCCAGGTTACCAATTTTTATAAAGCCTTTGCCATTACTTATCATAGTTTTAGGGTTCCGCTTTGGGTTGATTATAGTTTTTACCGCTACAAACAACTGTTCTTATCCTCTTCTTTAGGATTGGGTATTGACTATACTTACGATTTAACATTTATCCCGAGCAACCCATATGGTGAAGGTAACCCTCAAAAAAGAAATGTTGGTATCACAACACCTTTTGTTGTAACAGGAGTAAATATTTCTTATGAGAAAAGCGCAGATGCAAAAATTTCGTATCAACTGGCTATTAATTTTGAAACCGACTACTTGTTAAACCCAAATCGTTTCAATGATTTTGGCGGCTATTTTGGCCAAGAAAAAATACCGTTATACTCACACTTATTGAACACTAACTTGATAATCAGATACAGATTATAACAATGAAATTAATCGCTACCCTTACCCTTATGTTAGCATGTCTCAACAAGGTTAATGCACAATTTTTGATAAATGATTCAACTAAGAAAGAAAATAGAGTTAGCTTGGGTGTATCTGTTTTTACAGGCTTAGGAATGATGTTGAATGAACCTAAAACAGCTGATTTTAATACCGGAAGTAACTATGGCTTAGGAGCTGAAATTGGCTACTATTTTAATAAAAACACCTCAGTTTCGTCAGGTTTTCGTCTACACAAATACAATAATACAATTAAGCTAAACGTGGATATTTTGCCGGACTTCTTCTTTTTAAATACAAGTACAATACAAATCCCAATATATTTTAACCACACCTTTTTAAACAAAAGAAAAAAAGAACTTTTGGGTCTATCATTAGGTATATGCTACAATATAAATTACTACTCGACCAAATACATTGAATTTATATATAAAAGTCCGAGTACGGTGCCATACAGAGAAATTGAAATAAACACACAAGACAATGACTATTCTGTAAATTTAGGTGTTTATAAAGACATTTTTTTGAATCAAAAAGAAAACACACACATGCGTGTATTCACTGATTTTCAATTAAATATTAAAACAGCGCGATTTAGAGATAGAGTTAAAGATCCTTACTATACTTTATCAGTATCAGATGATAGGTTTGTTCCATTTGTTATTCGCACAGGTCTTATTTTTACCTTAAAACTATGAAAAGCTTTTTAATTATAATTTTGCTGTTCATTTCTATACAAGGGAAAGCCCAAGTGATTTGGAAAAACGACTCGCTTAAACGAAGTGATGTGATACAGTTTGCTGCGGGAGTTTATTATGGCACGTTTCAGGTAAACCAAAATAACAGTTCAATAAATTATTTAAAGTTTAACGGGTGGGAACGTGGAATTAAGGCTGAACTTCAGGCCAAGCTATCACCAGCCTTAAGCTTTCTGCTAACTTGGAAAAAGCTTGAGCAAGGAATTATGATGTACTATTGGCACCCTGATTTTAATGAGTCGTATATGCTACTGAACAAGCGCAGTAGTATTGTTCCCGCAGTAGCTTATACCATTCGATCAAAAAAGAAAAAAGAAATCATCTCGATGTTTACAGGTGTTAGTTTCAACCAGGTAGATTTTTCAGTTCCATTTCCAAGTAACTTTAATCTATCTAGCCCTTATGACATAAACAATACTGGTGCCGATAAACTAAACGCTTTTGTCTACTCCAATCATTCGTACTTATTCGGGTTAAGTAAAGGTATGCCATTGGCTGCAGGTTTTTCATTACATACTTTTGCTGAAGCAGAATACACGCCAAAATATGCGGAACTAGACTACACATACTATGATGTAACCAATTCACCAGTTGTTAAAAAATCAACTAACTTTAATTTTTCGGCCATAAACACCCGATTAGGAATAAGTATTAAATGGTAAATAGATGTCAATATTAATGCGCATGAAACACTGTTCCTGCCATTAACATGGCATGGTTAAA
>JBFYQC010000004.1:0-24705 GCA_041302975.1 Bacteroidota bacterium | reverse complement strand
CTTGTCCGCCACCTTCAGGGTAAAAAGGGGTTTGGTTGAATACCAATTGGTAACTTTCTTTCCCTTTGGCTTTTACTTTACGGTATTTAATAATGCTGATTTCGGCCTCGGTAACATCATAACCTAAAAATGCAGTTGGATTTTCCTCACCAATAATAACCCAATCATCAGTAGTTAATTCTGTGGCTTTACGTGAGCGTTCTTTTTGTTGTAACAATTCTTTTTCAAATCCAGCCTCATCAACATTTAGTCCTCGTTCTGATGCAATGAGTTTGGTTAGATCTAATGGGAAACCAAATGTATCATACAGATCAAATACTACTTTCCCATCAAGTTCTTTAATTGTATCAAGTTTCTTAATACCATTCTCCAACGTTTTCAAAAAGCTTACTTCTTCTTCTCTAATCACCTTCACTACAAACTCTTTTTGGGCATGCAATTCAGGGAATACATTTTTAAAACTATCGGCAATGATTTCATCAGCCAATTTGCATAAAAACGGTTCTTTCAAGCCTAAAAACTGATATTGGTAACGCACTGCTCTGCGTAAAATTCTGCGTATTACATAACCTGCACCGTTGTTGCTTGGCAATTGTCCATCGGCAATAGCAAAACTAATGGCACGAATATGATCGGCCATTACACGCATGGCAATATCTTGTTTGCTGTCGCTAAAATTATATTGAACACCTGAGTGTTTTTCGATAAACTTAATGGTTGGTACAAAAACATCGGTATCGTAGTTTGATGATTTGCCTTCGATAGCACGCACCAAGCGCTCAAAGCCCATTCCGGTATCTACATGTTGTGCAGGTAATTTTTCTAAAGAACCATCCGCTTTGCGGTTAAACTCCATAAACACGTTGTTCCAAATTTCAATTACTTGTGGGTGGTCGTTGTTTACCAAAGTAGCACCATCAACAGCAGCACGTTCAGCATCGGTACGCAAATCCACGTGTATTTCGGAGCATGGTCCGCACGGGCCAGTATCGCCCATTTCCCAGAAATTATCTTTTTTATTTCCGTTTAAAATGCGCTTTTCATCAATCCATAATTTCCAATTATCGTATGCTTCTTGGTCGAAAGCCAAACCTTCTTTGGCATCACCTTCAAACACGGTAACGTATAAACGGTCTTTAGGCAAGTTGTATACTTTGGTTAATAATTCCCAAGCCCACTCAATGGCTTCTTTTTTAAAATAATCGCCAAAGCTCCAATTACCCAACATTTCAAACATGGTGTGGTGGTAGGTATCAACACCCACTTCTTCCAAGTCGTTATGTTTACCACTTACACGCAAACATTTCTGGGTATCAACCACTCGTTTGTATTTAGGTGTTTCGTTACCAAGAAACCAGTCTTTAAACTGATTCATACCGGCATTGGTAAACATTAAGGTTGGGTCGTTTTTAACAACGATAGGAGCCGATGGAACAATTTGGTGCCCTTTAGCAGCAAAAAAATCGAGGAACTGTTGTCTTATCTGTGCGCTTGTCATGTATCTTTATATCAGCTACTTGTTTTATTTTTGGTTGATTTAAAAAGTGTAATGGTTATTTTTGTCTTTTGCATGTTATAAAACAGCATGCATATTTAAGTTTCCACTAACAATTTAGGATGGCAAAAATAAAATACTTTTACAATCCACATAGCTTAGATTTTGAGAAAGCTAGAATAAGTGTGCGCACCTTAGCGCTGCGCGTGTTTGGCTTTTTAAGTGCAAGTATTGTGGCTGGTGCAAGTTTGCTTTTGGTAGCCTATTATTACATCGATTCGCCAAAAGAGAAAATATTAAAGCGTGAACTGGAGAATTACGAGCTTCAAACTAAGTTAATAAATAAGAAAGTTGATATGTTGTATGTTGGTTTAGATGAGCTAAAGGATAGAGATGCAAGTGTTTACCGAGCAATATTTGAAGCTGAACCTGTTAATTACAATACGAGAAAAGCTAGTGTTAATGATTACAAAGACTTAGAAGGTTTTGCAAACAGCGAGAGTTTAAAAGCTTTAAATCAACGTGTTGATGCCTTGGCCGAGCAGGTTACTATTCAAACTAAATCAATGAAGCAATTAGCTAAGTTAGCTGAAAATAAAACAGAGTTCTTGGCCTCTATTCCTGCTATTCAACCTGTAAGTAATAAAAAACTTCGTAGCATGGCCTCTGGATTTGGTTATCGTTTGCATCCCATTTATAAAACCTATAAAATGCACAGTGGTATCGATTTTACAGCACCAACTGGAACCCCCATTTATGCTACAGGTAATGGAAGGGTAGTGCCAGCACCGAATGGTGTAAGCGGATATGGAAACCACGTAGTTATAGATCATGGATTTGGATATAAAACCTTGTACGCCCATATGTATAAAAGTAAGGTACGCATGGGGGATCGCGTTAAACGTGGTCAGTTGATTGGATACGTGGGTAATACAGGATTATCATCAGGTCCGCATTTGCATTACGAGGTTATTAAAAACGGGAATAAAATTAACCCAATCAATTATTTCTTTAACGATTTAACAGAAACCGATTACGCAGCCATGCGCGAAATTGCCGAACGTCCAACACAGTCGTTTGACTAATTTTAAGGTTTGATAAGAATTAACCAATAAACAGTCAACCATACCATGTCTGACCAAATAGAAAAAAAATACTATACCATAGGTGAAGTAGCTGAAATGATTGGTGAAGCCACTTCATTAATCCGGTTTTGGGAGAAAGAGTTTCCCGCTTTAAAGCCTCATAAAACAGAGAGAGGTACGCGTAAATACAACACCAAGGATATTGAGTTGATTAAATACATACATTATTTGGTAAAGCAAAAAGGTTATACCTTAGATGGAGCTAAAGAAGCCTTGCGCAAAGATCAACATACATTAGGCAGGGCTGAGGTTATAGCCAAACTTAACAATGTGAAAGCTTTTTTAATGCAGCTAAAACAAAATATTTAACTTCAGTAAATCTTGTATTGCTGATTCAAGTTTTATAATTTCGGGAAAAATAACAGCCCTTTGTTCTCCCTATCTAACCTTAAAATTATTTACATTTTTGCGCTTTTTGCATTTTTTTGCACGCTAAATTTAAAAGCGCAACAGTTTAGCAACGCACGTTTTTGGGGCACTAGTCAAGGACTTAAAAGTACTGGAATAAAGCTTATTGAGGAGGATGAGGATGGAATGATGTGGTTGGGTACTTATACAGGTTTGGTGCGCTTTGATGGTCGATCGTTTGTGAGTTTTGATAAGATTATACCAGGGCATAAAATTGGTGTTGAACTCATACACAGCTTGGCTGTTTTAGACCATAAACTTTGGATATCATCAGAGAGTGGTTTGTATGTTTTTGATATACTTTCTTATAACCTGAAGTTGGTATTATTGCCAGATAAAAGTGGGATATATAATTCCAAATTTAAAGTGCGAGAAGTGGTGAAAATCCCCAATAATCAAATTTTGATTGGGGGAATAAACGGCTATTATTGGGTGGCTAAAAATGAAAATAACATTACTTGCAAAGTAGATAATTTACACAAAGGAAAGTTGATGAATCCCATTGCTACTTTTGCGATACAAAATGCTGATAGTGTTTGGTTTCATACAGATAATGGAGAAGTTTTTTGCTACAGTATCCCTCAAGAGAAATTAGTATACTACCACCATTTACAATCTGATATACACCATGTTTTTTATACACCCCAAAAAGGAGTAATTATAAAACGTAATATCCAGCTTTTCGAGTTTAATCCAGTTACACGTTTTTGCAAACTCTGGGAGACAGATAATTTTAAGAGTGCAGGTTACATTCTGCCTCAAGATGACGGTGGTTTTTGGCTCACACGATTAAGTAAAGAATTATACTATTGCAACAACCAGAATGAAGTCACTAATTTGAGTTATGCTTTTGGAAAAATAGAAGAACCCAACTATAAAATATTAACCATTGCCCAGTTTAAAAATAGTTTATGGGTTGGCACTAATTACGGTTTGTTGCGTTTAAATGTAAGTACAAATAAATACCCTCATATATATGCAACGGAACCCGGAGTAACCGATGTTGTAAATACAAGCGTAAGGGGAATGTGCGAAATGCCTGGCGGTAATTTAATTTTTGCATGTTATAACGGTTTGTTTAAAATTAGTCAGGATCTTAAAAATAAAACCATCACGCCACTTATTCTTGATTCTATTCAAGATTATATTCCATATTCACTTTGTTATTATCAAAACAAACTTTGGGTGGGATCCGAAGGTGGTGGAATGGGCGAGTTTAATTTAAAAACAAAGAAGCTCATTCGTTTTATTCCTTATAATTATAATCATGGGCATAGAGCAGTTTTTAATATTTTTGTTGACAGTATCAACAATAGATTTATACTGGCTACGCATAGGGGATTAATTAAGTTTGATTTAAAAACTAAAAAGTATACAATCCAATATATTAATGAACAAAACGATGAACTTAATAACGCTAAAGTTTCTCAAATAGCCTTTTATAATAATCAGTATTATTTAGCTACTTCTCAGGGGTTATTAGTTTGCGATAAGCGTTTTAAGGTTACGAAAAGGTATACTTTTAAAGGCAGACAAGTTTATAGCCTGCTTATTAATAAGGTTAATAAAGAAGTTTGGGTTGGCACTATAGGTGATGGTTTGCACGTAATTAAAGGTAATAAATTGCATAAGCATTATTCAACCCAAAATGGTTTGTCTGATAATAAAATTGCTACCATTGTTCAATTAGGTGATAAAATTTATTTAGGTACTTATGGCGGACTTTCTATATTTAATACGAATACCCAAACATTTATTAATGTTCAGGCCGATCAAGGTTTAAGTTCTAATGAGTTTAACCATGGAGCCTCTTTTGTTGATTCGAAAGGACAAATATTTATGGGTGGAGTTAATGGATACAATTTGGTTAATGGTGCCGAAAAAAGTATTTCGTTTAACTCGGCACATCAACCTGTATTATCTTCCATATTTGTGTTAAATGGTAAAAATGAGCAGGCTATATTTAATACTAAAACACTTAAGAAGTTATTCATACCAAGTGATAATAAAATTATAGAATTTGAATTTGGTATGCCTGATTATAACTTCCCTGAAAAGTGCATGTTCGCATATAAGCTTATTGGTATTGATAAAGACTGGGTGCAGTTAGGTAATAGAAATTATCTACGCTTAACCGAGTTAAAATCTGGAAAATATACTTTAATGGTAAAAGCATGCAGCAGCAAAGGTGTTTGGTATGCCATGCAAAACAGTTTAATGATAGACGTTGAAAGCCCGTTTTACTCCAAGTGGTGGTTTATAAGTGTAATGTTATTGCTTGTTGGTGGAAGCGTAATTGCCTTCTATAAATTCAGGATCTTTCAGTTAAAGAAATTACTGCAATTACGTTTACAAATTTCGAGCGATTTGCATGATGAAGTGGGCAGTATTTTAACAGCTGTAGGTATGCAGGCCGAATTGCTTCAGTTGAAAAACAATGACAAACAACCCGAGCTCATTCAAATAGCTGAAACAAGTCGTAAGGCTGTTTCCAATATGCGTGATGTGATATGGAGTATTGATACAAGAAACGACTCGGTAAAGGATTTGATTGATAGGATGCATGAGTATTTAAGTTCTCTGTTTGATGCGTCATGTACTAATTATAATTTCAGTAAAAATGTTGCCAATCCCGATCAAACCATTGATTTGATTACACGTCAAAACACCTATTTGATATTTAAAGAGGCTGTAAACAATATTGCCAAACACGCCAATGCTACAAATGTGAATATTGATTTAAATATAACAGCCAATCATATCAGGTTAGAGGTAACCAATAATGGGCAAGCTAAGCCCATAGAGAAACGTGGTATGGGGTTGAATAATATGGAGATGCGTGCACAAAAAATGAAAGCAATATTGATTGTTGATGTTGAAAACAGCTATAAGTTGGTATTAATGAAGCGTTTTTAAAGGAGTATAAATATTGCTTATAAGCTCGGTTTTTTAATAGCAATGATGTTAATGATATTGATGATGGGGTTATATTCGCACCCGCACAAAACAATGATTATGGAAAACAACGAGATCGTAAAAAAATCGAACATAAACTTTACCGTTTCTTTAGATAAAGAAAATTTACCGGTACAAATTCAATGGAATGCCGATGATGCTGATGTAGATGGCAAACAAGAAGCAAAGGCTATTATTTTAAGTCTTTGGGATGGGATACAACAAAATGCATTACGTATTGATTTATGGACTAAAGAAATGAACGTAGAAGAAATGAATTTGTTCATGTTTCAAACTTTAGCAACGCTTGGTGATACTTATGAGCGTGCCACCAACAATAGCGAAATCGCTGCCGAAATCAGAGAATTTGCCCACCACTTTGGTCACCGTGCTGAAGTATTTGGCCCCGATCACCAACACTAAGTTAAATCTTATTAATTAATAAAACAGGCTGTTTCTTAAATGGAGGCGGCCTGTTTTTTTGCCGATTCTATTGTGCAATTAATGATGTACTTAGTAATTGCCAATTTTTAAACCATCCACGAAGTGGTGAAATAATTCTCGAATAAATAAGATACAAAATCAGCACATCGAAGGGGTGATGTTGTTCTCAAAAAAAAGAGGCTTTTTCTTTAGAAAAAGCCTCTTTTAAAATCATTTTAGGGATTAAAACAATCCATTTATTTCTGCATCAATCTTGCTGATAATAGCTCCTAAATCTTCTGGTTTATCAGCAAAGTTTAAATTGTCTACATCAATAATTAATAACTTGTGTTTGTAGTTACTAATCCAGGCTTCGTAACGTTCGTTTAAGCGTCTTAAGTAATCAAGCCTGATGCTGTCTTCGTAATCTCTGCCGCGTTTTTGAATATTGTTCACTAAACTTGGAATCGATGCACGTAAATACACCAATAAGTCAGGAGCTTTAACCGTTTGGTTTAAAGACTCGAACATTTTTTGATAAGTTTCAAAATCACGAGTACTCATCAAGCCCATGCTGTGTAAGTTAGGCGCAAAAATAAAAGCATCTTCGTAGATGGTTCTGTCTTGTATCACTTTTTTCTTGCCTTTTTGAAGTTGTAGCAAAGTATTGTATCTGCTGTTCAAGAAATAAATCTGAAGGTTGAAAGCCCAGCGCTGCATGTCTTCGTAAAAATCACTGATGTATGGGTTGTCTTCAACATCCTCATAATGTGGCTCAAATTTATAATGACGAGAGAGTAGGGTAGTTAAAGTTGTTTTTCCAGATCCAATATTTCCGGCAATTGCTAAATGCATAGTTCTTTTCTTACTTAAAGCACAAGTTTATCATTTTAAAACCAAATAGTGAAGCATGTGGATATTTAATGTAAGCAGCTTCCCAATGTTTTAAAACAAAGGAGGTGCAACATTTGTATATTACACCCTCTTTAAACTCATAAAAATCAAATAGGTACTAGTGTATCGCATCTTTTTTACAACACGCATTTAAGTTGTCGTATGCGTTTTTATCGGCAGCCAAACTATCGGCATCATAACCCGTTTTGGTAACTGCTGTTCTTAGTTTTTCCAACGAAGTTTTTTTAGGATCGAAAGTGATGGTTAAAATTTTAGTATCAACATTCAAATCGCTTTCCTTCATACCTTTTTCGTAAGCCATTGCTTTTTCAAGGGTTTCTTTGCACATATCGCAAACGGCACTTGTTTTAATTTTAGCAACAGCCATTCCATCTTTGGTGTAAGTTAAACTGTCGGTTACTTGTTGTGCTTTACCTCCTAAAGTTAAAGCTACCATAGCCACAAGGGCAATCATTAATTTTTTCATAGTTGTAATTATTAGTGTTTTAAAATTGTTATTTCTTTATTTAATGCTCCACCTCATGCCGGTGTAAAAAACTCTACCCATAATTGGTCCCCATATAGCACTTGCGTCAAAGTGATTACCAAACGGATTAACAGCGTCTATAATTTGGTGATGTTGCATGTAATTGAATGCATTTTCAATTCCTACATACATTTCCCATTTTTTAAATGCACGTGTTACTTGGGCATTCACCGTATAATAGTTTGGCGATGTACTTGAGGTATGCAAACCATGCGGCTGATCGGCCGTTGATGGCAATTGCTGAACCCCGAACCATTTAAGTGTGGCATCGTATTTCCATTTATCAAACTTTGTGGCGTAAGCTGCGTTAAACAATATACGGTGTTTTGCAACCAACGGTTTGGTTAGTAATACATCATTGTAAGTTGCTTTAACGTCTTGGTATTTATAGGCAGCACGTAACTCCAGTTTTTTTATAGGCTCATAAATTACTTCCGTTTGAAAGCTATTGCTATACGATTTACCTTTTAAATTGTACAAGCGCAATTGGGCATGGTCGGTGTACAAATCGGCAATAACTTGGTTTTCGAAATCGGTTCGATAAAAATCAACCAAAACGGTGGTATTGCCTTTGCCAGTTTTGAAACTGTGGGTTATGGATGTACCATAATTCCATGCAACTTCGGGGTTTAGTTTTTCCATGACCATCACCCTGCGGCTACTGGCCATAGATGCGGCATTTTCAATAAACGGATTGGCAACACGCATACCTCGTCCTCCGCTTACTCTAAATACTGTATGTTTAAAAATATTATACTTAATGTGTAAGCGCGGATTAATCATAAATCCATATAGGTTATGGTAATCGCCACGAACACCTGCAAGTATGTTTACTTTGCCCGGTATATCATAGTTAACCTCTCCAAAAACACCCGGAACAACTTCAGTACGTTTAAAGTTAGAATCGTTGTATGTTTCATCAAATTTATCAAACAACATACTAACCCCTGTTTTAAATTTATAATCGGTGCTACTCAAAATACTTTGGTAGGTTAAGTTGGCGTAACCGGTTTGTTCGTTGCCTCTGTATGTTTTAAATCCGTAAAACGCATTGTGCTCATACACCCTTGCTGAGCTTGAAAACATTAGTGTTTTATAAGGTTGATTAGCGAAGCCAATACCTAATTTACCAAATGCTTCTAATTGTTTGGTATTGATATTTACACCATAAATACTTCTGCTGTCATTTTCTTGTTTGTTTTTAAACGAGGTTTGACCACCCATTCTATCATCGTACAAAGCATGTACACCAAAGGTTGCTAATAATTTTCCTGTGTTATCATATCTCCAACGGTTTAATACATTGTATTGATATCCTACAGGAACATCTAAAAATCCATCTTTATTAAAGTCGTTACGTTTTGATGTACTGTTGGCATGAGTTAACAATAAGGTGCTCCAGTGTTTATTAAACTTGTGTTTGGCATGCACGTTTGCTTCTAGTCTCCCCGCATCACCGGCAAATACATTCACAAATAAACGTTCGGCTTTCTCCGGTTTATCCAATTCAATATTGATGTGCCCACTCATGCTTTCGTAGCCTAGCGCAACACTGCCTACACCTTTGGTAATTTCTATGGCATCAACCCAAGTTCCAGGAATATGTGCAAACCCATAGTTGGTGCTTAACCCTCTAATACCCGGTAACATTTCTTTGGTAAGTTGTGCGTATGAGCCATCTAACCCCAACACTTTTAATTGTTTGCTGCCACTAATGGCATCGCTGTAGTTTACATCAACAGTTGCGTTGGTTTCAAAACTTTCGCTCAGGTTGCAACAAGCCGCTTTTTTCAATTCGGCCTTACCCAAACTTTGTTTGTTAAAAGGGTCAATCATGTTAAAGGTAACTGCCGCCTTTTTATCGGTTACCACAGCTTCATCTAAACTGGCAGATGGTGTTAAACGAATCACGAATTCTTTATTGCTGTTGATGTTTAACAACGTATCAGTAACGTAACCTATATAACTAATGATTAGTGTATCTGGTAATCGGGCAGGGAGTGCTAGTTCGAAAATACCTGCTGCATTTGTGGTAGTTCCTTTTTTTGCTTGAAGCCAGTATGCACTTGCACCAACCAATGCCGAAGCATCTTTTTTATCGGTAACCACACCTTTTATTTGGGCACTTACATTGGCCGTTATAAAGATGGTAATGGTGATGATCCAAAATTTTAATTTCATGAATTTTAGTTTGTTAAATTTTAACATTAAAAGACGCACACCCAGAATTGTTGGGCATGTTCTGCTGATTAAAACTATAAACTAAATAAGGTATACCTGAATAAAACTGAGGTACGTTTGTGCGGTTTGGTACTTTATTGGTGGAGCGTGATAAACAAGATTTTGTTCACCCACTTTTATTCTAGCAGCAATTGGTAATAATGCAGCAGGTAAAACCCATACATTTAAATGGTGCTCTGTGCTGTTTTTTGTTTTTTGAGTTACAGGAGTATCATCTATTTTTTGAAGTGAATAACTGTAATCGCAGCAATCGTCTGTTTTTTGTAATTGAGGTTTGGTTTTACCCGATGGTAAGCAGCAGGCGCTTTTTTGTGTAACAGCATGTTCGCATTCGTCAGCAATATTGGTAACCGAAACAATTGTTTTGCCTTGCTCTGTTGCACATACCATTTTGTACACAGTAACTCCCATATAGCCAAGCACAATGCTCAGGGCTAATAAAAACGAGAGTGTGTTGCGTAATATTTTTTTCACGGTTATGTACTTAATAAGCAGGTACAAATATCAAATAAAAATAAGGTAATGTCTTACATTATATTATTTGAGGTTTATATAATTTTAATAAAAACGCTTGAAACCAATGGCAGTTCTAACTTCATCAAGTGTTTTTGATGCACTTTCGCGGGCTTTCTCTGCACCAAGTTTAGCCACTTTAGCTAAATATGCCTCATCGGCTTTAATCGCATCTATTTTTTCGCGGATAGGTGTTAAAAAGGTAATCATATCCTCTGCCAATTGTTTCTTCAAATCACCGTACCTAATGTTGCAGTTGGCATAGCCATCACTAAAGTGTTTTAAAGTATCTTCAGTAGAAACAACTTTTAACAAATCAAACAAGTTTTGAACCGGTTGGGAAGGAGGTGTGTTGGGTTCGGTTGGTCCAGTATCGGTTACCGCTTTACTCATTTTTTTACGAATGGCATCAGGTGAATCAACCAGGTTAATCACGTTATTATCTCCATCACTTTTACTCATTTTACCGCCACCTTGCAGGCCCGGGATTTTAACCAACTCGCTGCCATAGTTAAATGCTTGCGGTTCTGGGAAAAGTTCCATGTTGTACATGCGGTTAAAACGATTGCCAAACGTACGTGCCATTTCAAGGTGTTGTTCTTGGTCTTTACCCACCGGCACTTTTACAGCTTTATGTATAATGATATCAGCAGCCATTAAAACCGGATAGGTTAATAATCCCGCATTGATGTTATTAGGTTGTGTTCGTGCCTTTTCTTTAAACGAACTTACGCGTTCCAATTCGCCCAAATATGCATGCATGTTTAACATCATGTACAGCTCAGGTATTTCGGGTAAATCGCTTTGAATGTATAGTGCACAGGCCTCAGGGTCCATGCCGCAAGCCAAATACTCGGCTAAGACTTGTTTTACGTTATTGTGTAAATCGGCAGGGTTGGGGTGCGTAGTTAACGAGTGGTAATCGGCAATAAAAAAGTAACAGTTATACTCGTGCTGCATTTTTAAAAAGTTGCGCACGGCTCCAAAATAATTTCCTAAATGTAAAGTTCCGGTGGGGCGAATGCCACTCACTACAATTTCTTTTGTCATCTCTTATTCTTATGCTTTTTGTCCTGCCAATAGAAACATAACTGCCATGCGGGTAGCTACACCGTTTTCTACTTGGTCTAAAATTATGCTGTGTTTGCTATCGGCTACATCACTTGTAATTTCAACACCACGGTTAATTGGTCCGGGGTGCATAATTAGAATTTCTTTGTTTAGGTTATCTAAACGTTCTTTATCTAAGCCGTACAACATGCTATATTCACGCAAGCTTGGAAAATATTTAATATCCTGACGCTCTAATTGTATGCGCAACATGTTGGCCACATCACACCAGTTTAATGCTTTCATTAAATCGTGTTCAACTTTTACACCAAGGCTTTCAATATGTTTTGGGATAAGTGTGGTTGGGCCGCAAACCATCACCTCAGCACCTAATTTTTTCAGGCAATAGATGTTAGATAAGGCCACACGTGAGTGGGTAATATCTCCAACAATTACTACTTTTTTCCCTTTTACATCACCCAATTTTTCTCTTATCGAATAAGCATCTAATAAAGCTTGCGTAGGATGTTCGTGAGTGCCATCACCGGCATTAATAATTTGTGCATTTACATGTTTTGCTAAAAACTGGCAAGCTCCGGGAGCAGGATGGCGCATCACCACCATATCAACTTTCATGGCTAAAATATTATTTACCGTATCAATCAAGGTTTCACCTTTTGAAACAGATGAAGATGAAGCTGCAAAGTTTACGGTATCGGCACTTAAGCGTTTTTGAGCAAGCTCAAACGATATACGTGTGCGTGTTGAATTTTCGAAAAATATATTGGCCACAGTTACATCACGCAACGAAGGAACTTTTTTAATGGGGCGATTGATAATAGCTTTAAAATTATCGGCCGTTTCAAATACCAGTTCAATATCATCGCGGGTAATGTCTTTAATACCCAAAAGGTGTGGTTGACTAAACTTTTTGCTCATTGCGTTGCGTATGCTGTTTGGTTGAGTAATTTGTTTTGTTTCTGTTGGCTTAGTTTAATTGGTGAGTATATGTACCAAATCGTTTTTGGCATTTTCTTTCCACTCTACTTTTACTTTATCATTTGCCCGTGTATCAACAGATATACCTGTGTAATCGGGTTGTATAGGTAAATGACGGCTGTAGCGTCTATCCACCAAAACCAATAGTTCTACTTTATTAGGTCGGCCAAAATCGGTTAGTGCATCCAAGGCACTTCTAATGGTACGTCCGGTGTAAAGCACATCATCAATAATAACAATGTTTTTATCTTGTACGGTAAAAGAAATGTTCATTTCGCTAGGTATAATTTGCTCGTTACCTCTTCTGTAGTCATCACGATAAAAAGCAATATCCAATTCGCCATACAATACTTTTTTTGAATTTAAAATCTCAGAAATACGCTTATGTATTCTGCGCGATAAATAAATACCCCGTGGCTGAAGTCCAACAATAGCTGTGTTTGAAAAATCACCGTGTTTTTCAATCAGTTCAAAACACAACCTGTCTATGGTAATGTCGAATTGTTTTTTTTCTAAGATTACTTTCGTATTCATGTTTCTTTCACCACCTCATTTTGCTGTGTAGTAAAACAGCGTTATTAATTAGCTTCAAATATCGAAAACTAGTTTCAATTTAGCAGGCTGATTATTATTTTGTTTCTGACAAGTCTAATATTGCATCAAATTCTTCTGCTTTTAATGGGCAAACGCTCAAGCGGCCCTGACGCACCAATGCAATGTTTTGAAGACGTTTATCGTCCTTAATTTGCTCTAACGTAACCGTTTTCTTCAACTTTTTAAAAGGAGCTAAATCAACCACTACCCAATTCGGATCTTCGGTTGTTGGATCTTGATAAAACTCCTTGACAACCTTAGCAATGCCAACTACTTCTTTGCCTTCGTTACTGTGGTACCATAATACCAAGTCTCCTTTTTTCATTGCTTTTAAGTTATTCCTTGCTTGGTAATTGCGCACGCCATCCCAAAAGGTTTTTTTGTCTTTTTCGAATTGTTCCCAGCTGTACTTAAAGGGCTCTGATTTTACTAACCAATAGTTCATAATTCAAACATAATTAAATACTACGAAACCCGAATAAAAGGGCAAAAAAAATCCCGACACATGGTCGGGATTTTAAAGTTATTCAGCTAATTAGTCTTTTTTCTCTAATTGTGCTTTTAATGCAGCTAAGCCTTCAACATCTGCGAAAGTTGATTTCTCGTTACTTTCGTTTAGTTTTTTAGCAGCTTTAGTTGCTTTATCTTTTTCATCTGTACGTTTTTTCTCGTCAACCTTTTTCTCTTCTACAGCATCAGCTTTCCAAAGAGCAGTGTGAGAAACAACGATACGTTTGTTTTCTTTGTTAAACTCAGTTACCTTAAACTCAACTACTTCGTCTTCTTTAACGGTAGTTTTGTCTTCGCGTTGTAATTGTTTAATTGGAGCATAACCTTCTACACCGTATGGTAGAGCGATGGTTGCACTCTTATCTTCAATTTTCAACACAGTACCCTCGTGCACCGAACCAACAGTAAAGATGGTTTCGAAAGTATCCCAAGGATTTTCGTCAAGTTGTTTATGACCTAAACTTAATCTGCGGTTTTCTAAATCAACCTCTAACACCATTACATCTAATTCTTGGTCTTTCTTCACGAATTCAGCAGGATGTTTGATTTTTTTGGTCCAGCTTAAGTCACTCACGTGAACTAAACCATCAACACCTTCTTCTAATTCAACAAATAAACCGTAGTTAGTCATGTTACGAACAACACCTTTGTGACGTGAGCCTACAGGGTATCTTTCGTTAATGTTAACCCAAGGATCTGCTTTTAATTGTTTGATGCCAAGTGACATTTTACGCTCTTCTTTTTCAAGCGTTAAAATAACAGCTTCAACTTCATCACCCAATTTCATGAAATCTTGAGGTGAGCGTAAGTGTTGACTCCAGCTCATTTCACTCACGTGAATTAAACCTTCAACACCAGGAGCAATTTCAAGGAATGCACCGTAATCAGCTATGTTTACGATTTTACCTTTAACTGTTGCACCTACTACTAAAGTGTCTGCCAAGCTATCCCAAGGATGAGAAGAAAGTTGTTTCAAGCCTAGGCTGATACGTTTTTTCTCATCATCAAAGTCAAGCACAACAATGTTGATTTTTTGATCCATTTTCAATACCTCTTCAGGGTGGTTGATACGACCCCATGAGATATCAGTGATATGTAATAAACCATCAACACCACCTAAATCGATGAATACACCAAATGAAGTCATGTTTTTAACAGTACCTTCTAATACTTGGCCTTTTTCTAATTTAGATAAGATGTCTGATTTTTGTTTTTCAATATCCTCTTCAATTAACACCTTGTGAGAGATAACCACATTTTTGAATTGGTGGTTAACTTTTACCACTTTAAATGGCATGGTTTGACCAACATAAACATCGTAATCTTTAATTGGTTTGGTGTCAATTTGAGAGCCTGGTAAAAACGTATCAATACCGAATAATTCTACAACTAAACCGCCTTTTGTGCGTGTTTTAACATAGCCATTAACGATTTCATCGTTTTCAAAACATTTCATAATGTTGTCCCATGCGCGCTCGCTCATGGCTTTTTTGCGTGATAACACAAGTTGACCTAATGCGTCTTCTTTGTTTTCTAGCAAAACTTCTACTACATCGCCTACTTTTAACTCAGGCATGTCGCGGAATTCTGTTTTAGCAATCAAACCATCAGATTTGAAGCCAATGTTAAGTACCACTTCTTTTTCGGTAAAACCTACAACGGTACCTTTAACAATTTCTTTCTCAGCAATCGTGCTAAGTGTTTGTTCGTAAAGATTTTCAAGAGTTGCTCTCTCATCTTTAGAATAGTTGCCGAAACCGGCTTTGTCCATGCTCCAGTCAAAGTCTGCGCTTGGTGTTTCGAATTGAATGTTGTTGTTTTTTGTCAATTAATTAATTCTCCTTTCGCTTAAAAAAGCGGTCAAAGGTAATGAAATTATGCTTATTGCAAATATTTTTTGAGAATTAATTTTCAGTTGGTTACAAGCTGTCTAAAGGCGTGTAATTATACTTCCCTTTTCGCCAAGTTACGTTAGCTTCAAGTATCCATGGCTGATTGGTAAGTTGTTGATGGTAATTTTCTTGGAATGTAGATGGGAAGTGGTAAGTACGCTTTAGTACCGCAAAATCAAGGCTGTCGGTTTTAACGTTACTTTTAGTGGCCCAAAACCACAATACTTTTTCCAGTTCTTTAGGATTAGGAATGGTTCCACTGCAAACCGAGTTAAATGTGTACTTGCTCCAAGCCAAATTCATGTTCATGCCCATGCAGTAACCAGTTGGGTTAAAAAATGGCAACCACAAGGTATCTCCGTTAGCTTGTTTTTGTACAACAGCAAATACAGTTTTAGAGCCGCTTAGGCTATGGTCTAAAAACACACCTCGTGCATTTAATCCAAATAGGGTTCTGAATAAATTAGAGGGTTTAAGGCTGTAATCTGAAATGTCTTTTCTTACTGCATAAAACTTTTTAAGTTCAACAACAGTAACGCCCCCTTTTATTCTAGAGTAAAAATGATAGCTGCTGTAAAATGTTTGTACGGCTAATAAGCCAAAACAAAAAATACCCAATAGTCCATAACGCAATTTTTCGCTTAAGATAGGTTGAGGCGTTTGCTCAGGTGTTTGCAGTTTAATAACCTCTTCCAATACAAAATCAATGAACAACCTGATTAACTCGAAGCGTGAAAAGAACGCAATACATTTTCCGATCCATGATGATTGTAAAGCCGCCCTTGCAGCCAACCAGCCATTGTTGTAGTCGGTTTCGTTGATTTTAATATTGTTTTGGTTGTGGTGCAATAGAATAGTGTTGCCATTTAAACCCAATATTAGCCGCCCTAGAGACTGATGTTTTTGTAGGTCTGGGTTTATGGTGACTTGAATGTGCTGCAGTTTAAACCTGTCCCAAAACGTATTATTAACAAAAAGCATGTAAAACGGAATAGGGCCAAAACACAATAATGGAAAAGGGAAGATGCTTGCAATAACCAGGTGGAAAAATACACCAATCCAAGCAGCGTAAGTTCTTATCTTTTTAAAGAATAAGGCGAATATCAACCCAAATTCCCAAACAATGGTGATGTAATTGGCTGCTACATGCGCCCATTGCCAATTTAAATAAAAGGTTACGCTATGCCATTTGTTATGTGGCATTACTGATGGAATCCAAAGGCCTAAGCCTTTATTCCACATTGGTGAATAAATTTTGGTAAGGCTGCTTGCCCAATACATTAAACCTAATGACACAAACAAGGCAGCCAAATAATTCCAATAAGAAGTATAGTTTGATTGACGTTGTCCATATTTAATGGTATTTAAAACGTTATCTACACTATAGCTTTGTTTGGCCGGCATAATAATAAGTAAGAAGCTGCCTATGCGCAATAAATCGTCATTAAAAGAACCGCATCCGGAATTACTGAACGAAAATGCGGTAATCACCACAAATAAATAGTTAATAACAGCTACAACTCTTGTTTGCCAACCAATCATTAAGCCCAAAACAACCATCGCCCACATGCTTAAAAAAAGTTTAGCAGGAAATGGGTTTGGTGCAATGTGCGGTATGGTATTAAAAATAATAGGACGGTAATAATAGATACTAGAGATCAATACCAACAAAAACAACGATAACGTAATGCGGAAAACGGCAAACCCTCTTGTGCTTACAGGTGTATCATATTGTTTAAGCCAATTAATTACGCGGTTCATTGTTTGATTGTAATTGTGTAATGGTAAATGCTGCCCATAAAAATAAGGTTATAATGGGTGAATGCAAATAACGATTAACTTTTGAAACCAAAACATGATCTATGCTTGTTGATTGTATGAAAATGGAAACATACAACAAAACTGTTATTGCAATATGAAGCACCAGCGTAAACTTACTGAGATTAACTTGTTTAAAGGCAAAGTGAATGAGTAACGTTGGTAACAATACAAAGCACGAACTATAACCGAAGGCTTTTATCCAAAAAAGTGTGTGTGTAAAGAGTGTTGCTGCCCGACTTTCAGTTAGTTGCTCGGGGGACAAAAACAATGCCGCAGGAGTATTGCGATAATCGGGCGTTAGTTCATCTTTTAGCATACTAAGCGCCAAAATGATGATGAAAATACCAATAGCATACCACTTATTCACTTTCATTGACTACCTGTAGTTTTGATTGTTTACCTGCCCACCACATCCACAACAAAAAAATGATTCCGTAAACCAAAAATATAAAGATGTATCGATGAAAAAGTTCGAAATAAGGTGATTTAGCCTCAGCCATCAAGGTAAGTATAAAATTACGCATGATATTAACGGCATGTATAATTAAACAACCTGCAGGGATGAACCATACTTTAGACTTGAACCTGCCGGGATAACAAATGATAAAAATGCTAAATAAAACCAAGAGTTCTAGTCCGTTACACGATGCACCTACCCTGATAAGTGGAAAGGTACTAGTGTTCAGGAAAATAAAGGTTTCACCAATTTTTTCTGCAATACTGAAGTGTGGGGTAAATCCTCTTAAATCTAAGCCCAAACAAATAAAGTAAGAAATGTTTTCAGTAATCAGGTGGTCGAGTTGGCCGTTAGGTTTAAAAAACAACTCGTATGCTAATAGCCAAACTCCATATAGAATGAAGGATAAGATTAAGAACCTAATTAGTTTTTTGTTTAGCCCCATAAGCTGCGCAATAGGCTAAGCAAATTATTTTTTACGACCGTATAGTTTTCTAATGCCTAAACCGATTCCTGCTGAGGTTAATAAAGCAATAGCACCATTAATAGGTACGTCATCAATTTCTTCGAAAAGAGTTGCTGAAGATGGTGATGTAGGTGAACTTGGCTGTGCAATTACAATAGAAGTGATTGCCAGAAGCACGAACGTAATTGATAATAGTTTTAAAAATTTACTCACTGGGTGCATTAAATAATTATTGTGCAAACTTCGGGAAAATAAATCTAAAAAGGGTAAATATTTTTCTAACAGTTAATTAATGGCAATAAACAGCCGTTAAACGAGTCAGTTTCTCCATCCTCTCAATAAATCTTCCACTTTCATTCTTTTTTTGCCTTGAAGTTGAACATCAGTTGCATATATCCATCCATCAGCTACGGCAAATCTAATATAAGGGTTTTTTCCGGTTTCGGTTTGCATTGTTCCATAAATTTCCTGGTGATTGGCCAGCTGGAAAGAACAATTATATATTTTTAAGATTTGGTTGTTAATTTTCGTAAATGCACCAGGGTATGGGCTTAAGCCCTGAATATGGTTTTTAATTTGTGCTCCTTTTTTATTCCAATTAATTAGGCAATGTTCGGTAAATATCTTAGGGGCAACCTTGTCTTTGGCTTCTTTTTGTGGTGTTGGGACATAATTACCACTTTCTACTGCTTTAACTGTTTTTACGATTAACTCTGCCCCAACATGCATCAAAATATCATGAAGTTCACCTGCAGTTGTTTCAGGTGTAATGGTTACTTTTTGTTGATGTATCAAGTCTCCTGTGTCTATTTCATGTTTAAGTAAAAATGTAGTAACACCTGTTTCTGTTTCCCCATTTATAATGGCCCAATTAATGGGTGCAGCTCCACGGTAATCGGGTAATAAAGAGGCGTGTAAGTTAATGGTGCCTAGTCGCGGCATGTTCCATACCACTTCCGGCAACATTCTAAATGCAATCACTACTTGTAAATCGGCTTGGTAGCTGTTCAACTCATCAATAAAATCAGGGGCTTTTAATTTGGCGGGCTGTAAAACAGGAATGTGATGCTCTATCGCAAACTTTTTAACAGGAGGTTGTTGTAATTGCATGCCTCTTCCTGCTGGTTTATCTGGTGTTGTAACCACTGCTACAATATTAATTCCAGCATCAACTAATGCTTTTAATGGAGTAACAGCAAAATCAGGGGTTCCCAAAAATATTACGCGTAAAGGATTGCTCATGTAAAAGTTAAGTTTAAATTAATCTCGCCACAAAAAAGGAAACAGTAAATAGGCAAGGGTTACAATTAAAGTATTTATGGCCAACAACACCAAAAGGTCTTTTGTCATTAATGAGGGATCTAAATCATCAACTGCTTTTTTAGCAGCTTTTATGGCAACCAATAATAGGGGAATGATTACCGGAAAACTTAAAACTGGCATTAATAAATTGCCATTGCCTGATTTAGATGCAATTGAAGAAATTAAAGTGAATGTAGATGAAAATCCGATGCCACCTAAAGTAATAGTAAGAATAAAATAAAATGTATTGCCTACCGGGAAACCAAGGAACAGGCTGTAAGTACCCAAACATAACAAGGCAAGCAGCACGGTTAAAATGGCGTTATAAATTAGTTTAGAAATGATAAGGTGTTGTGCTGAAACAATTCCGTAATAATACAATTGTCTGCCGCTACTCTCTGCAACAAAACTTTTAGCCACTGCACTTACTGATGAAAACAATAAAACAATCCAGTAAATAGCATTCCATGTTGGTGCATTAAGCATTTTGACACTTAAAAACACCACCATTGTACTGGATATGGCATGCAGCAATATGCCGTTGATAGCATAACGTTGACGCCATTCTGTAGTTATATCTTTTTTTATTAATGTTGTAATCGGGCTCATGGTTATGGTCGGGTTACAATGCCGTCAAAATCAGGGTACAACATGTATTTTTTACGCGTACGTTTAAATTTAGTTAGTTCAAGTTCCCAACTTTTTCTAATGTCTGCTTCACTTACTCCATTTTTTATTTGGTCCATCAACACATCATTACCTGCCAATTTATTGAAAAAATTGTTAAAGAATTTATCTTTTAAGCTATCACCTTGGTACATTTCAATTACCCAGCTAATATTTAAACTTGGGTTTAATGGGGAAATGTTTTTGGCATAATCTGTTAACAAATAACCCCTACATTCTTTGTTCATAAACGGAGGGTTTTCTGCCACCCCTTTAATATTTTTTGGGGTGAATGTGTAATTTCCATGGGTGTTTCCCGGCTTGCCAATGCACTCAAAGGGTTTATCGGTTCCTCTTCCTAAGCTATAATTAATGCCTTCAAAAAGGCATAACGAAGGGTATAGTGCAATACTTTCTAGTGTAGGCAAATTAGGTGAAGGTTTGATGGGAAGATTATATTTCATGGCATGGTTCCAACCTTTCATTTTTACCACTTCGATTTTACATTTTAAACTATCTTTTAACCATTTTTGGCCATTAATCATATTGGCATATTCGCCTACAGTCATGCCATGCACAATAGGCACAGGATGCATACCTACAAACGATTTAAACTTCATGTCTAACACTGGTCCATCCACGTAAAAACCATTTGGGTTAGGGCGATCTAAAACTATGAGTAGCTTTTTGTTTTCTGCACAAGCCTCCATTACATAGTGTAAGGTTGATATGTAGGTGTAAAATCTTGCTCCCACGTCTTGAATATCAAAAATAACCACATCCAGTTTTTTCATCATATCAGGGCTAGGCTTATAGTTTTTTCCGTACAGGGAAATTACCTGAAGTCCGGTTTTTTCGTCAATGCTTGATTTTACTTTTGCACCTGCACTATGGTCGCCTCTAAAGCCATGCTCGGGGGCAAAGATGGTAACAATTTTTACGTCTAACTTTTTTAACGTATCAACCAAATGTATTCCATGAACAACTGAGGTCTGATTAACCACTAAACCAACACGTTTACCTTTTAAACTGGGTAAATACTTATTAACTTGTTCGGCACCTGTAATAATTTGTGCCGTAAGCGAATAGTAGCTAAAAATGAATAATGCTGCTGTAAATAAACCAATCTTCTTATATTCGAACCTTCTCATTTAATATTATTACGTATTGAACTTTCCTTTTTTTATCGCTAAACGCTTAATGAGCAATAAGAGCAGTGGACGCAGTGGTTTAATTGTAAACATTGCCATAGCTGCCGTAGCCATTAGTGTAGCGGTGATGCTTATTTCTGTTGCCGTTGTTCAGGGCTACAAGTTGCAAATAACAAACAAAATTACCGGATTCAGTAACCATATTCAAATTAGCCGGTTAGATTTTAACAATTCGTTTGAAACCAATCCAATTTACCGCGATGCCAAAACAGAGCAAATACTAAAAGCGGATAGTAGAATTGAGTTTGTGCAGCCATACGCAACCAAGGCTGGAATTATAAAAACCAGTACTGAGTTTGAGGGCATTGTTTTAAAAGGTATTGATTCATCGTTTAATTGGCAATTTATACAATCGTGTTTAACAGAAGGTAAGTTTTTTGTTCCCAATGAGGCTGTTACATCAAATCAAATTGTTATTTCGATGAGTACTGCTCAGAAATTACAATTAAAACTAGGGCAGGGGTTGATTATTTATTTTGTACAAGAAGATGGCTCAATGCCCCGGGCTCGTAAGTTTATTATTAGTGGTATTTATAGTACTGGATTTTCTGATTTAGATGCGCTTTATGGGATTATAGATATGCGTCATATTCAACGCCTAAACAAGTGGGAGGGTAATCAGATTACTGGTTATGAATTGAAGCTTAAAAAGTATGATGATTTGATTTCGACAGCATCGGATTTGCTGCCATTAATGCCTATGCATTTACAAGTAAAAACTATTGTTGATGTATACCCACAATTATTTGATTGGTTGGGCTTACTTGATTTAAATGTATTGGTTATTATTATTTTGATGGTAGTTGTGGCATGCATTAACATGAGCACTGCTTTACTTATTTTAATTGTTGAAAGAAGTAATATGATTGGTATGCTCAAGGCAATGGGATCCGGCAACAAAGAAGTACAACGTATATTTGTTTTTATGGCAGCAAGGTTAATAGGTAAAGGGTTGTTAATAGGTAATTCCGTTGGTTTATTAATTTGTGTAACTCAATATTATTTGGGTTGGATTAAACTGGATGAAGAAGCATACTTTTTAAATCAGGTTCCCATATTTTTAAATGCAGTTGATGTTCTTTGGATTAATGCAGGGGCATTTGTATTGTGTGTTTTAATTATGCTTTTACCGGCACAATTTGTAAGTAAAATAACACCGGTAAAAGCTATTAGATTTCAATAAATTTATTGTTGCCTGATTACTTTTAAGTAACCGTTTTGTCCGTTATAGTTTATGTGTAAGATATACATCCCTAAACCAAAATCCTGCGGATTTAAATCAAGTTGAATTATGCTGTTTTTTGATATAACCAAACGACCATTAATATCAAACATTTTTACATTAAATATTCCAGTTTGGTTTAATTTAATTGAGGCGTTGCTTGTTCCATTTGCAAAACCAAAAGTGTTTAATACGCTGATGTTTTTATCCAACATTACTTCATTAACACTAGTATAAAAATCGCCAAGTTTTCTAGCCACAAATTCTTCTGCTAACACCCATCTGTAAGCACTGTTATTTATAATGCTATCGGTATCGTACATTATTTTTGCAGCCTGTGGCATGGTGGTGTTTGGTGTAAGTTGCGGTATAACATTAAGCAACAATTTAATCACTACATCCTCTCCAATTTTTTCACTTAAGTTGTTCATGGCGCTGCTCCATATTTCACTATCACTGTAAAAGTCGCCCACCTTATTTTCGTATGTTTTGGTTGATGCACCATTACGTCCGTTCCAAAATTCGTTATGACCGTCCCACCCGAAAATGTTTTTCCATAAAAACGGATTAATTCTTTTTGAGTATGCGCAACACATGGCATCACAAATGGCTTCTTCTAATGCACGACTTTCGGTGCCAATAGCATCCGTTGGGTTTAAACTGTGTGAAATGGCGTGTGTGTATTCATGAACAATCACGTCAGCATCTTCTGCATCAGGTACGCCTCCTAAACCGAAATGTAATGCGGTATCAGGGTCATAACTGAAATAACTTTGGTCGGCAGTACTACTATGTGGGTCAACCTTTAATTGGTAATTAACTAAGTTGTTAAATCCTAAACTCATTATATAATTCTGCACCCCCGAAATATGGTATAAAGCCATTACTTCTTTAAAACCAATTTGTTTACGTGTAAAATCAAAAGTATCGGTTGTTGAGGTTGATGGTGTGAAATTTGGCGATTTGATATCTGTTATCACAGCATATTTATTTTTGAGGTAAAATACTCCAGCATCAAATTGGGCCGGAACAGTTACCCATTTTCGTTGTTCGTTCAGCAATGTGTAATCACTGTCGTTAAAGTTTCGGTAAGTGCCATCTTTTCCATAAGTAACACCAGCTGTTGTTAAAGGGTCGGGATTAAAAACACGCGTTTTTATGAGGGTGTCAGTAAAAAACAATCGGTTGTCTTTCTGGTAAAGGACAGTTCCATCATTTTGTTTTAAGGTAAATTCATACCCGTTTTTATAAGCTTTTGCTGGTAACAAGTTATTACCACTTACTACCCAATAGCTTTGGTTTGATGTATTGCTCGATTCCACATTTAATGTATTTACATCAACCAAGGTGCTGAAACTGTTTATAACCTCACCTTTTTTATTGGTATTTACTTTTAAATAAGCACCATACACAGGTATACCTTCATGCATTTGCTGATACAAATAATGTTTACCTATATTACTTTCTGTATAAGTATTTAATACTAAGTTTTTATCACTACTAATATTTAATAATTGGTTTTGCGTATTGAATTGAGCCGGCAATGAATGGCTCTGAATAGATATAGGAGTTTGCTCCACTAATCTTATGGTAGCAGGGTGTTGAGCAAAAACTGATACACTTAAGGTAGATAATATCGCGCTTAATAAGGTTATTTTTTTCATTGTTCTGATACGAATTTTAGGTCAAACAACCTCTTATCTTTTAGGTAAGTTGTTATTTCTAATGCTTTTGTTTTACGTATCTCAAAGATACTGTTAAATTGGTTTTCGTTGTATTCGTGATTTATTATTTTAGCTCCAAATTGTTTGTAAGCTTTGTAAACTTCATTCTCATCCTCATAATTTCCGGTAACTAAATAGTGCTCAGTAATTATTTTTTCAACAATTGTTGC
>JBFYQC010000003.1:0-10895 GCA_041302975.1 Bacteroidota bacterium | reverse complement strand
CAATAAACAATACGGAAAAAAAATACAGTTAAATGGTGTTATCAATCAAATAACCCCCACAGATGTATTTGTTACACCCAATGCCGTGAGGGTAAATATAAAAGCTACCGGAAAGATAGGATTGAAGTTAAATGGCTTTTAAGGCAACAATATACTTTCGCCAATATGAGGTGCTATTAAGTTGCCTTTAATTGTTTTGTTGGCTTCCATTACTTTCAATTTTCGTAATGGTTCTCCTAGTGGTTCATCCGCTAAATCGTATGTTCCATAGTGCATGGGAATAAAATTTTTACCACCTAAATCATGAAAGGCTTCAACAGCTTCTTCAGGATTCATATGGCTTGTTTTCATCATATACGATGGTTGGTATGCCCCAACTCCCATTAGGCAATAATCAATGTTGGGAAAATAAGTAGCTATTTCTTTGAAATGGGTGTTGTAGCCACTATCACCCATGAAAAATAGCGTAGTGCCATTGTATTTAATGACAAAACTTCCCCAAAGCATTTCATTGTCATCGTTTAAACTACGCTTGTACCAGTGAAAAGCAGGCATGTAATACACTTCAATTTTATCATCATCAATATTAAATTGTTGGTACCAACCAGCCTCTTGTACATCTATTCTTTTATCAAAACTTTTTAAAAGTTGGGTTGATTTTAGTGGCGCAAATACTTTAACTTGTGGGTTCTGCTGCACAATGGTATGAAAACTTTTTTTATCACAATGGTCAAAATGTGCGTGTGAAAGTAAAATGTAACTAATGTGTTTTACACTGTCTCTTTCAAACGGAATGCCAACCAAACGTTTCACAAATGGAATGTCGTTAAATACCGGATCGATTAAAATATTTTTACCATTTAGTGTAAGTAAAAAAGAAGCATGTCCTAGCCAAACCAACTTATTTTGTTTGTTGGTAAACATGCTGTTGTTTTTAATTACAGATGGTAACCAGTTGTCGTTTTTCTTTTCATCGCGTTGTGGATTCTTACTAAAGCGCCATTGCATTACTTTACTGAAAGTAGGTAGGGCTACATCCTGATAATTAATAAATTTATTACCGCGCAAGGGGTTTCCTGCATAATTAGGTTTAATGGTTTTTAATTGCTGGTTGGTTAATACTTTAGGTTGCATACGATTGCTCCAGGTAAACTGTAAACAGAAAAAACAAATAATAGTGAGTGCAATTATTTTCATAATAATTAATAACGAATAACGTGTTTTTTGTTGAAGATGTGGTGGAATGTTTTTGTTTAACCACAACAGAGGAGAATGCCATCGGCTTATGTAGTAATGAAACGCAGAGGAGCAAAGAGATGACTGCGGCATGAGAGTATAACCCTGTCAGCGGTTGAGTTAAAAACTTTTGCGAAATTCGGAGGTTTTCGTGAGCAACTATTTCTTGTGCCCCTCGTAGCAAAGCTTAGTGCACATTGTGTTAAAAAGACAGGAGCAACTTTTCGCTGCTATCACTGTGGTTATACATCAAAAAAAACGTCCACCCCAAAAATGGAAGTGGACGTTTACTGCATAAAATCTAAACGATTATTTTAAAATCTCTCGGCTAATTACAATGCGTTGTACTTCGCTAGTACCTTCGTAAATTTGGGTTATTTTAGCATCACGCATTAAACGCTCTACATGGTATTCTTTTACAAAACCATAACCACCGTGCACTTGAACAGCTTCTGTAGTAACCCACATGGCTACTTCGCTGGCAAATACTTTAGCCATACTTCCAGCCATATTATAGTCTAATCCGTTGTCTTTTAACCAAGCAGCTTTCATTATTAACAAACGTGCAGCTTCAATTTGAGTAGCCATATCTGCTAATTTAAATTGAATAGCTTGATGGTGCATAATTTCTTTACCAAAAGCTTTACGTTGTTTAGAGTATGCTAAAGCTAACTCGTAAGCACCACTTGCAATACCTAATGCTTGCGCTGCAATACCAATACGTCCGCCAGTTAGCGTTTTCATTGCAAACTTAAACCCGAATCCATCTTCACCAATACGGTTTTCTTTAGGTACTTTAACATCTTGAAACATGATTGAATGCGTATCGCTACCACGTATACCCATTTTGTCTTCTTTTTTACCAACGGTAACACCCGCCCAGTTTTTCTCAACAATAAAAGCATTGATACCTTTGTGTTTTTTCTCTACGTCAGTTTGTGCTATTACCAAATAGTAAGTTGCTGTACTACCATTAGTAATCCAGTTTTTAGTGCCATTAAGTAAATAATGGTCACCCATATCAATGGCAGTGGTACTTTGACTTGTAGCATCACTACCCGCTTCAGGCTCACTTAATAAAAATGCACCATGACATTTTCCACTGGCCATTGGCACCAAATATTTTTGCTTTTGTTCTTCGTTACCGAAGTTTTCTAAACCCCAACAAACTAAAGAGTTGTTAACCGAAACAACTACTGAAGCTGATGCGTCTACCTTAGAGAGTTCTTCCATGGCAAGGACATAAGAAACGGTATCCATACCTGATCCTCCGTATTTAGGGTCAACCATCATGCCTAAAAAGCCTAGTTCGCCTAGTTTTTTAATCTGCTCAGCAGGAAATTTTTGTTTATCATCTCGCTCAATAACACCTGGTAATAACTCGGTCTGAGCAAAGTCGCGTGCTGCTTGTTGTACTGATAAATGTTCTTCGGTTAATTCAAAGTTCATAACTTGTTGTTTTAAAAGTGTGGCGAAAATACTTGTTCGTAACTACAATATCAAAATAGTGTATAAATTTTGGATTGATTTTAAATTACGCCAAATTAATTTGATATAAAACACTTCAAGTGAAATGGTTGTTTTAGCTCTTTTATCATAAAGTGGCTTATCATGTTACAAAGTATATCTTTGCCGCATCAATTAAAATTTAACATGAAAGGAACTGAAAAATTAGGTTTTGGCACCAGAGCCATACATGCCGGACAAGAGCCTGATCCATCAACAGGGGCAGTAATGACTCCAATATATCAAACCAGTACATTTTGGCAAGAAAGCCCGGGTAAACATCAGGGGTACGCTTATGCCCGGGGTAAAAATCCAACACGAACGGCTTTAGAAAAATGTTTAGCTGCTCTTGAAAATGCTAAGCATGGCTTATGTTTTAGTAGTGGAATGGGTGCTACAGATGCTGTTGTGAAATTGCTCCGTCCGGGTGATGAGGTGATTACTGGAAATGATTTATACGGTGGTACGTATCGCATGTTCACCAAAGTATTTGCCAATTTTGGTATCAAGTTTCATTTTATTGATTTGAACGATGCGAATAATATTAGTAATTACATTAACCCCAATACTAAATTAATTTGGGTAGAAACCCCAACTAATCCTACCATGCAGATTGTTGATATTGCTGCTTGTGCCGCAATTTCGAAAAAGCATAACATTTTGCTTGCTGTTGATAACACTTTTGCGTCACCTTACCTACAAAATCCACTTGATTTAGGAGCAGATATTGTAATGCATAGTGTTACTAAATACCTTGGTGGACATAGTGATGTGGTAATGGGTGCATTGATTACCAACGATGATAAAATTCATGAGCAGTTGGCTTTTATCCATAATAGCTGCGGTGCTACTCCTGGTCCGCAAGATGCATTTCTAGTATTACGCGGTTTAAAAACCTTGCATTTGCGTATGAAGGCCCATTGTGAAAATGGGAGAGAGATCGCTCATTTTTTGCGTAATCATCCTAAAATAGAAAAAGTATATTGGCCAGGTTTTACCGACCATCCTAATCATGAAATTGCTAAAAAGCAAATGCGTGATTTTGGTGGTATGATTTCTATTGTACTTAAGGATGCTGATTTGAATGAAACCTTCAGAGTTGCATCAAACTTTAAGGTGTTTACGTTAGCCGAAAGTTTGGGTGGTGTTGAAAGTTTAATTAACCATCCAGCTACTATGACACATGCGAGCATACCGAAGGAAGAACGTGAAAATGCTGGCGTGGTTGATAGTTTGTTGCGTTTAAGCGTGGGTGTTGAAGATTTAACCGATTTGATGGATGATTTAAAACAAGCATTAAGCTAATATCTATCTTCAAAATTATAAAAATTAGGCTGCTCAATGAGCGGCCTTTTTTATGCCAATCATGTTTTTAAATCAATAAAATGGCTTAATAGATAATGCCGAAATTCTTAACAACTCAAATATTTATTGCCCACTTTCATCTCATTTTAAATGAAGTAAGCCCTGAAGGGGCGCAATCCACCTGCGATGTGCAACGCGCATCGCACTAGATTGTATTGGTAGTAGGATTTATTTTGGTTGAAGCATTACAAAAATCTATTTACAGCCTTTTTATTCTATATGAATGTCTTTTATGGGTAGTCCACTGCGTTCGCTGGTGTACCAAATAGCCTGTTTGTTTTGTTTAACTTGATTAAACCCTTGGTATTTCGAATTCCAAACAGTTCCATCTTTAAAGTAAATTTTAAAATAAGTACTTTCGTCATTAATATCGCCTTGTTGATGAATTTCAATGATTTCAGAAATCTGGTTATATTGGTATTTTGCAGTGCCTATTCCCCAAAATGTATTTATTTTTATTTCCTCATTACCAAATGTACTAAACCAATCATGGGCTAGGTACGAAAGTGCAATTACCACAAAAAAGGTTATACGTTTAAAGTAGTAAAAAAATGTTACCACATTAAATTTAAATTGTTTGTTAACGTAATAAAGATAGTCCTCCCAATCGGCCAAAATCGTATTATTTACAAATGCAGTAATCAATGCTGTTGAAATACCTGTGCCAATAAGTGAAGCCAATAAAATAAGCGCAAATTCAAATGGAACTACTAAAAAGGTAACATCGTATAAAAGACCTAGCCTGAATAAAATAGAGAGTTTTAACAACCAATGAACAAACCCTATTAAAATGGGAGTTAGCACACTAATTGCAACCAATGATGATTTGAATGTTGATTTGTATCGTTTGCTTAATTCAACATCAGGTAATAAGCTTAAACTTCTAAATTGCTCAATAGGCCAAAGTCTATTCGATATATAGTAAGCTAAGCCAAGTGCTCCCAAAAATATAAATAATTCTATGTACGAAATTAACATATAGCAGCCAAAGTATAAGAATGGCGCTAATTATAAAATGAAAACTACTTTATTAGAATATGTACAGTATAAATAGAGTATTAGTAAAATAGCAAAGAAAAGTAATACGTTAGTAAAGCCTTTTTAAAGACGATTGCTGTACACTTGTTTAATATTAATTTCACCCAAAAAAAAGGCTGTTTCGATATTCCGAAACAGCCTTTGATATTTAAAACAGATTTTAAACTATCCGTTTTGGGTTGCGTTTTTGTTGCGTTTACGTTCGTTTTCTTCTAAATATATTTTACGTAAGCGTAATGATTGAGGGGTAATTTCAACATATTCATCACCTTGAATATACTCCATACATTCTTCTAAACTCATGTTGATTTTTGGCGCAATACGCGTTTTATCATCCGAACCTGAAGCGCGCATGTTGGTTAGCTTTTTCTCTTTTGTAATGTTAACCACTAGGTCATCTTGACGGTTATTTTCACCAATAATTTGACCCATGTAAATTTGCTCACCTGCTTCTACAAAGAAATTACCACGGTCTTGTAACTTATCAATAGAATAAGCAATAGCAGTTCCTTGTTCACCACTAATCATAACACCTGCCAAACGGCTAGGGATAGGGCCTTTCCAAGGTTCAAATGCTTTAAAGCGATGCGCCATAATAGCCTCACCTGCAGTAGCAGTTAACACGTTGTTACGTAAACCAATAATACCACGTGATGGAATTTCAAACTCTAAGTGAATTAAATCGCCTTTAGGTTCCATTACTAACATATCGCCTTTACGCTGGCTCACCAATTCAATCACTTTACCAGATGATGTTTCTGGAACATCAACAGTTAGAATTTCTATAGGCTCACATTTAACGCCATCAATTTCTTTTACAATTACTTGTGGTTGTCCAACTTGTAACTCATAACCTTCACGTCTCATAGTTTCAATTAAAACCGATAAGTGAAGAATACCACGGCCAAACACTAAATATGAATCTGCAGCACCAGTCTCTTCAACGCGTAATGCTAAGTTTTTTTCTAATTCTTTAAATAAACGATCACGTAAATGGCGAGAAGTTACAAATTTACCTTCTTTACCAAAGAAAGGAGAGTTATTGATGCAGAACAACATGTTCATTGTTGGCTCATCAATATTGATAGGTGTTAATCCTTCTGGATTTTCAAAATCAGCAACAGTATCACCAATTTCAAAGCCTTCAATACCCATAACTGCACATATATCACCAGCATGAGCTTCTTCTACCTTCATTTTACCTAAACCTTCAAAAGTATAGAGTTCTTTAACGCGTGATTTTTGAATTGAACCATCACGTTTTACTAAACTTATTGGTTGATTTACTTTGATACTTCCACGTAGTATACGACCAATGGCAATACGACCTGTAAATGATGAGTAATCTAAAGAAGTGATTTGCATTTGAAGTGTTCCTTCTTCTACATGAGGAGCCGGAATCTCTGTAATGATATCATCTAATAATGAAGTAAAATCAGTTGTTGGATTTTTCCAATCGCGACCCATCCAACCTTGTTTAGAACTGCCATAAATGGTATGGAAGTTTAACTGTTCTTCGGTTGCGTCAAGGTTAAAGAATAAATCAAATACTTGGTCATGGATTTCATCCGGACGGCAGTTTGGTTTATCTACCTTGTTAATTACTACAATGGGTTTTTTTCCCAGACTTAATGCTTTTTGTAACACAAAACGTGTTTGAGGCATTGGGCCTTCAAAAGCATCAACCAATAATAACACACCATCAGCCATGTTCAATACACGTTCTACCTCACCACCAAAGTCCGCGTGACCAGGAGTATCAATAATGTTGATTTTAGTTCCTTTGTAATTAACCGAAATGTTTTTTGCAAGGATGGTAATACCACGCTCGCGCTCTAAATCATTGTTATCAAGAATTAAATCACCGGTTTGTTGGTTCTCGCGAAAAATTTGTGTTTGATGAATGATTTTGTCAACCAATGTAGTTTTACCGTGGTCAACGTGGGCAATAATTGCTATGTTTCTGATATTCTGCATGTGCACTTTTAAATGGGTCGCAAAAGTAGCTAAATAAAACGGAATTTCAGCAACTTAGCAGCAACTTAACACTAAAATAATGCGTAATCCCAATGTGGGCGCAGGTTGCTAATGATTAGAACCTTCGGTATTAGATGTTTCTACACCTTGTTTTTGCAAAATTTGCTGCGCTTTTTTACCATAAAATGCCAAATAGGCGAAACATAAAACCGTTATCCAATAGCTTCCGTGAATACCAATTGCAGGTAAATCGGCTAAAAAACCTTGTAGTGGAGGAATAATTGCTCCCCCAACAATCATCATAATTAAAAATGCCGAACCTTGACCTGTGTATTTGCCCAAACCCGAAATGGCTAAACTAAAAATACAGGGCCAAAGTACTGAACAAGCCAATCCTCCGCTTATAAATGCATACATAGCTGTTCGTCCAGTTGTAAATATGCCAATTAACATGGCCATCAACCCTAATAAACTAAATAAAATAAGTGATAACGCTTGTTTTTCTGCTGATAACAAATTGATGATAATCATGACCAAAATAGGTAAGGCATAAATATACATGTCACTAATATCATGACCATTTAGTTTGTTCACCAATAAAATTAAACCAAAAGCAAAAAAAGGTACCACAGCACTTAAGATTTGTTTGGTGAATTGTTGTAATCCGAATGCACTTACTGCGGCTGTCCATCTCCCAATCATTAAACTGCCCCAGTATAACGATATAAAAGGTGCCAATTGAGATTCGTTATAACCACCAAACTCGGGTAATTTTAATAATGCACCCATGTTACTTTGAATAGATACTTCAACCCCAACATAAACAAATATGGCCAGCATACCCAATGTTAATTGCGGGTATTTAAGTGCACCAAAATCCTGTTGTTTCGATTCGTTTTTGATGGGCGTGTGTTCAACACCGGTAAAATAAAAGAACAACATCATTACCGTAAACAAAACAGCTACCATTAAATACAATTGGTTTACTGATGTGATGGATGCAGCTCCATTACCTGCAACGCTTCCAAACAGTAAATAACTCACAATAATGGGTCCGAGTGTAGTTCCTAACGAGTTGATTCCTCCGGCAAGATTAAGTCGGTGTGCGCCAGTTTCTGGAGTGCCTAGGCTAACCGCGTAGGGTTGAGCAGAAGTTTGTTGTAAACTAAAACCAAGTGCCACAATAAAAAATGCAGTGAGTATAAAACCAAAAGAGCCAGCATTAACAGCAGGAATAATAGCCAATGCACCAATGGTTGAAATAAACAAACCAAGGATGATGCCTTTTTTGTAACCTATGTTATTTAATAAGTCGTTACCTTTTAATTGCGCATACACAAAAAACAACAACGAGCCAATAAAATATCCGCCATAAAAGGTTAAATCAATAAGCTGACTTTGAAACTGTGTTAAACTAAAATGTTGTTTACAAAACGGAATAAAAATACCGTTTGATGCTGCAATAAAACCCCAGAAAAAAAACACCGTAATTAAAGTATACAGTTGGCTTTGTTTTGATTTACTCATGAGGTCAAATGTATAAAAAATATGGAATTATGTAGAATAGCCTCTTTAACTAGTTAATTGAAGGAGGATGTAGATGTTGATTCTTGTAAAACATCTCCTCCAACTCCTCTTCGAAGAGGAGCGCTTGATTGACTTATTAATTAAGTATGATTTCCAAGAATTGGATTTCCTCTATTCTCAAGTTGAACTATTTTTGGGGATTGATGCATTGTTGAACGAAAGGTAATCGTCCTCCTTCGAAGGAGGATAAGAGGTGGATGTTGATTCTTGTAAAACATCTCCTCCAACTCCTCTTCGAAGAGGAGCGCTTGATTGACTTATTAATTAAGTATGATTTCCAAGCATTGGATTTCCTCTATTCTCAAGTTGAATTATTTTTGGGGATTGATGCATTGTTGAACGAAAGGTAATCGTCCTCCTTTGAAGGAGGATAAGAGGTGGATGTTTATAAAAGAATAATTAAATTAGTGTATTGAAAACCATTATGCGAAACATCATTATTCCCTACACAAGAGATGCTAGGCTTTATGCAAAAGAGTTAAGAAGCAATCCAACAAAAACCGAATTGAGAATTTGGAAGTGTATTCGAGACAAAAAACTCGGTATTGAATTTCATCGTCAGGTGCCAATGCTAAATTATGTTGTAGATTTTTATTGTCATGAAATCATGTTAGCCGTTGAGATTGATGGTTTATATCACAGCCAAATTGCTCAGCAACTTTATGATTATGATAGGCAAGAAAAGTTGGAGCAAAAGGGAGTTAGTTTTTTGAGGTTTAGCAATGATCAAGTTCATAACAATATTAAAAATGTTATGCTCGAAATTAATTCTAAAATAAATGAGTTAAAGGAAATATTTGATGGTTGACTTAGTCAAAACATCTCCACCAACTCCTCTTTAAAGAGGAGCGCTTGATTAACTTATTAATTAAGTATGATTTCTAAGACTTGGTTTTCCTCTATTCTTAGGTTGAATTATTTTTTTGGATTGAAGTAAATGGTTAAACGAAAAGTAATCGTCCTCCTTTGAAGGAGGATAAGAGGTGGATGTTCAACTCCCCCTCACCAACCTCAACGTCTCTTCATAATACTCCCAAAGTTTTGGGTTGATAATGAAATTTTCCGGATGAAAAAGAATCGCTACATCACGTTGTTGTGCTTTCGCTGCTTGTATGGTTTGTTTAAATTGATGAAATACCTGATTAGGTGATTCAAAGAAAAATATATTGTCAAAAAGAATGGTTGGAACAGCAGATATGTTTGCTGTATTTTGATTTTGTGCCGGAAGTGTAATGGCTCTTGAAGCACCTGTGCTGAAATCAACTTTTATACCCGCTTGTTGCAATTCGTTATACAAGGTATCGGGGTTAAAATTTAAATAATGACTTCTGTGGTATTGTATCGGTTTATTTAAAATATCCGATAAACGATTGCACTGCTCAACAATAGGTGCTGATGATACACTGTGTAATCCAATTTCAACTTCAGCATTTTGTAACAAAGATATCGCAGACGCGTATGCGGAATCTGTTGAACGGTAACGTAACCCTTTTTTGTAAAAAGTATGTTGGTTGGTTGCACCAATTAACCAAATAGATTTTGTTTTTTGGTTTTGGTTGAATTGCAATAAACGCTCAATGCCTTGTAAAAATAATTTTGGGTTGAATAACATGGAAGATGGAATCCATTTTTTACCATGCGTAAACGTTTTAACAACCGAATACGGATGTAATGGATTTAACCAATCAATATCGTGGGTGATGTATATCAAAAAGGTAAAGTCGAGTTAGAATTAAACTCAAAGGTAGGAAATATTCTGCCATCCTGCGCCAAAGCTTCGGATGATTATAGAAGTTGGAGGATGGAAGTTAGAGGTTGCCATCCTACGCTGAAGCTCCCGATGATAAGAGAGGATGGAAGTTTGATTAAAACTTCTGTGAAATTCTGAGGATTCTGTGAGAGGCAAGAGTTAACCACAGCGAGCACAAAGGAAGAGCACAACGAACACAAGGGTGGGGAGACAAGCAACGACCACAACGGTTGCCTTCGGCAAGGGAGGCCAATCCTGTCAGTGTTTTTTTACCCTGTCAGTAATAGAGTTAAAAACTTCCGTGAAATTCAGTGGTTTCTGTGAGAGGTAAAAATTTACCACAGCGATCACAAAGGAAGAACACAACGAACACAACGGTTGTGTTAAAACTTCTGTGCGCTTCTGCGGCTTCTGTGAGCGGCTATACCTAGTGTAC
>JBFYQC010000002.1:0-33127 GCA_041302975.1 Bacteroidota bacterium | reverse complement strand
TATCTGTATGAGTCGTTTGTACTAAGCATACCTCCACGTAATGTTTGTGAGATGGCTGGAAAAAAATGTAATCCGGAGTTGGTGAGTAAAATCAATAACTTCGAGAGCGATGATAAAGACGGTAATCAAACAAACCCAATGTGGGACAAACTAAAAGGAATTTTTAACAATAACTAAAACATACAATTATGCCAAATCCAAAGCGAAAAATTTCGAACACTCGCAGAGACAAGAGAAGAACTCACTACAAAGGTGTTAATCCAACCCTTTCTGTTGATGCTACTTCTGGCGAAACACACTTACGTCACCGTGTAACTGCTGATGGCTTTTACAAAGGTAAGTTAGTGTTCCCTGACATGAGAAAAGACGTTTAATATTCACCCAAACCCTTACTACTTGATGAGAATAGGCTTTGATATTATGGGAGGCGATTTTGCCCCCCTTGAGGCTATTAAAGGAGCTATCCTTGCCCAAAAAGAGTTATCTTCTGATGTTAGAATTGTTTTATTTGGTGATGAACCAATAGCCAAACAATTGCTAGCCGAAAACGGTGCCAATGAATCAGACTTTGATTTTGTGCACACCACAGAGGTAATTGAGATGGGAGAGCATCCCACAAAAGCAATATCGCAAAAGCGTAACTCAAGCATTGCTGTTGGTTTCGGCCATTTAGCTGCAAAACAAATCGACTCTTTTGTGAGTGCCGGTAATACTGGTGCCATGTTAGTTGGTGCCATGTTCTCTGTTAAACCTATTGAAGGAGTTATTCGCCCTTGTATTACTGCCACTGTGCCTAAGCCTAACGGTAAAACCGGTTTGCTGTTGGATGTGGGCGTTAATGCAGATTGTAAGCCCGATGTGCTTTACCAGTTTGCTGTTTTGGGCTCGCTGATGATGAAACATGTGCTTAAAGTTGATGCTCCTCGTGTTGGTTTAATGAGCATCGGTGAAGAAAAAGAAAAGGGTAATTTAGTTACTATCGCAGCACACCAGTTGTTAGAAAGCGGAGGACCATTTAATTTTATTGGAAATGTGGAAGGCCGCGATTTATTGACCGACAAAAGTGATGTTATAGTATGCGAAGGGTTTGTAGGAAATATTATTCTTAAAGCATACGAAGCTTTTTATTATGTAGTGAAAAAGCGTGGAAGTACTGACGAATACCTTGATCGTTTTAATTATGAAAATTATGGAGGTACACCAATTCTTGGTGTTAACGCTCCTGTAATTATCGGACATGGTATTTCAAACGCCAAGGCATTTAAAAATATGATTTTTACCGCCAAGGATGTTTCAGATTCCGGTTTATGCAGCATCATAAGAGAAGAATTTAAAAATCTGGTACTACCGGTAAACTAGAATGAGTAAAATTACAGCCGCAATTACCTGCGTTCATGGATACGTTCCTGAATACAGACTAACCAATGCAGAGTTGGAGAAATTAGTAGATACTTCAGACGAGTGGATAACCACACGTACTGGTATCAAAGAAAGAAGGTTACTAAATACTCCCGGTCTGGCTACTTCCGATATGGGAGTTGAAGCCGTTAATGGCTTATTAAAAAAGCGTGGAATTACAGCAAATGATATAGAGCTAATCATTTTCGCTACAGTAACGCCTGATATGGTATTCCCTTCAACTGCTTGTATTTTAGCTGATAAAATTGGTGCTAAAAATGCATGGGGTTTTGATTTAGCCGCTGCTTGTTCTGGCTTTTTATTCGCCATTCAAACTGCAGCTTCTTTCATCGAATCGGGTAAACATAAAAACGTATTGGTAGTTGGTGGCGATAAAATGTCGTCAATTATTGATTATACTGATAGAAACACTTGCATTATATTTGGTGATGGTTTAGGATGTGTTTTACTTGAACCAAACGAAGAAGGTAATGGAGTAATAGATAGTGTGCTGAAAATTGATGGTCAAGGCCGTCACTATCTGCATCAAAAGGCCGGTGGGTCTTTAAAACCACCAACACACGAAACGGTAGATGCCCGCGAACATTTTGTTTATCAAGATGGAAAAGCTGTATTTAAATTTGCAGTTACAGGCATGGCGGATGTATCCGCCCAAATAATGGAACGAAACAACTTAACTGCCGAAGATGTTACTTATCTTGTTCCGCATCAAGCTAACTTAAGAATTATTGATGCCACTGCCGAGCGCATGGGATTGGATAAAGACAAGGTGATGATTAATATTGATCATTTTGGGAATACCACAAATGGTACCTTGCCTTTGTTGTTGTGGGAGTGGGAAAATAAATTGAAAAAAGGAGACAACCTGGTTTTATCTGCTTTTGGCGGAGGATTTACATGGGGCTCCATTTATTTAAAGTGGGCTTACAATAGCAGCAACGATTAATTTTGCACATTAGTAGTACAATTCTAAAAAAAAATTACTTTTGATAGTATTCAAATAACTCCAACATGGAATTAAAAGAAATTAAAGAACTGATAAAATTAGTTTCAGAAGCCGGTGTTTCTGAGGTAGAAGTTGAACGTGGTGATTTTAAAATCGCCATTAAAAAGGTAGAAGAAAAGGTATTTGTGCAAAGCACAGCACCGGTAATGCAACCGCAAGTGGTTATGTCTGCTCCGGCAGCACCATCTGCACCTGCAACTCCGGTAGCAGCTCCAGTGGCCGAACATGCAAGCAACTTAATTACTATTAAGTCGCCAATGATTGGTACATTCTACAAGTCATCATCACCTGATAAACCTGCATTTGTAGGTATTGGTGATGAAATAAAACCAGGTAAGGTTCTTTGTATTATTGAAGCAATGAAATTGTTTAACGAGATTGAATCAGAAATATCAGGACGTATCGTAAAAGTACTTGTTGAAAACGCTTCACCTGTAGAATACGACCAACCGTTATTTTTGGTTGAACCGATGTAATACTTACAAAGTATAAAAATACTAAAGTCGATGAGTTCTTTTTTGTAGCTTATCGACTTTGTTTTTACTAATCAACATTAAAACAACGCATGTTTAAAAAGATATTAATTGCCAACCGTGGCGAAATAGCATTAAGAATAATTCGTACTGCTCGCGAAATGGGGATTAAAACGGTTGCTGTATACTCTACAGCAGATAAAGATAGTTTACATGTCAGATTTGCCGATGAGGCTGTTTGTATTGGCCCTCCGCCATCTCCTCAATCATATCTTAACATCCCTAATATTATTGCAGCTGCAGAAATTACAAATGCAGATGCCATCCATCCTGGTTACGGTTTTTTATCCGAGAACGCTAAGTTCTCTGGAATATGCCGCGACCATGGTATTAAATTTATTGGTGCATCACCCGAGATGATTAATGCTATGGGGGACAAGGCCAGTGCCAAAGATACAATGAAAAAAGCAGGAGTGCCTGTAATTCCCGGTAGTGATGGTTTACTTGCAAGCTCAGATGAAGGCCGCGAGTTGGCGAAGCAAATTGGCTATCCAGTAATTATCAAAGCTACTGCCGGTGGTGGTGGGAGGGGTATGCGTATTATCTGGAATGATGAAGAGTTTGAACGCAATTGGGATAGCGCTAAGCAAGAATCTGCCGCTGCATTCGGAAACGATGGTATTTACATGGAAAAATATGTAGAAGATCCGCGTCACATCGAAATTCAGTTAGCAGGTGATCAATACGGAAATGTTTGCCATTTAAGTGAGCGTGATTGTTCTATTCAACGCAGACATCAGAAGTTGATCGAAGAGGCTCCTTCTCCATTTATTACTCCTGAATTACGCGAAATAATGGGTGATGCAGCAATTAAAGGTGCAAAGTCTATTAATTACGAAGGTTTAGGAACCATAGAGTTTTTGGTTGACAAACACCGCAATTTCTATTTTATGGAAATGAACACCCGAATCCAAGTAGAGCACCCGGTAACTGAAGAGGTAATTAACTACGATTTGGTAAAAGAACAAATCTTGATAGCCGCAGGTGTGCCCATCAGCGGTAGAAATTATTTACCAACAAAACATGCCATCGAATGTCGTATTAATGCCGAAGATCCTCAAAATAACTTCCGCCCAACTCCGGGTAAAATAGAATACTTACACAAGCCGGGGGGACACGGAACGCGTGTTGATACGCATATCTACGCTGGTTACACCATTCCATCAAACTATGATAGTATGATAGCCAAGCTTATTGTGAGCGCGCAAACTCGTGAAGAAGCCATTATCAAAATGGAAAGAGCATTGGGAGAGTTTATTATCGAAGGTCCAGGAATAAAAACGACCATTCCATTGCACATTAAATTGATGCAAAACGAAGATTTCAAAAAAGGAAATTTCACCACGGCATTCATGAATACGTTCGATATGAACGCTTAATGCTTGAAATAAATAATAAAGCCTGGCTCATCCTAAAAAGGAAGTCAGGCTTTTTTTATGACTTTTTTGTTGAAAAACTTGTTGATATAAATAAGTTATCTATCTTTGCACTCCCTTTTAAGAGCCACTTAGTGGTTTTGGATGTTAAAGTCTGATGGTTAAAATTATCTTGTAACCCGCTCAGCAACCAATATTTTAATAAAATTAAAATATTTTTTGTCAGGCACTTGCATAGCATAATAATATCATCTACTTTTGCCTCCCCTTAAAAATTAAGAGAAACTGTTTTTTTAAAAGCAAAATATGCCAACTATACAACAGCTTGTAAGAAAAGGCCGTACTGAAATAACAACAAAAAGTAAGTCACCAGCCTTAGATTCATGCCCTCAACGCAGAGGCGTTTGTACCCGTGTGTACACAACAACTCCTAAGAAACCTAACTCAGCGATGCGTAAAGTAGCTCGTGTTCGTTTAACAAACGGCAACGAGGTTAATGCGTATATTCCGGGTGAAGGTCACAATTTGCAAGAACACTCTATCGTGTTAGTTCGCGGTGGTCGTGTTAAAGATTTACCGGGTGTTCGTTACCACATCGTTCGTGGTGCATTAGATACCGCAGGTGTTGCCGGACGTAACCAACGCAGATCGAAATATGGTACTAAAAAACCAAAACCAGGTCAAGTAGCGGTTGATCCAAAAGCTAAAAAGAAATAATTAAGATTTAGGGATAGTATACAATGAGAAAATCAAAACCTAAAAAACGCATTTTATTGCCTGATCCAAAATTTAACGATATTTTGGTAACAAGGTTTGTAAACAACCTGATGTGGGATGGTAAAAAAAGTACAGCGTATGACGTATTTTACACTGCACTTGATAAGGTAGAAGCTAAAATTCAAGAGCGTGGTATTGACGTCTGGAAAAAAGCTTTGAACAACATCATGCCTGCAGTAGAGGTTAAAGCAAGACGTGTTGGTGGTGCTACTTTCCAAATTCCAATGGAAGTTCCTGCAGACAGAAAAGTTGCAGTAGGAATGAAGTGGATGATTGACTACTCTCGCAGACGTAACGAGAAATCAATGTCAGATAAATTGGCAGGTGAAATTATCGCAGCCTCAAAAGGCGAAGGTGCAGCAGTTAAAAAACGTGAAGATACACACAGAATGGCTGAAGCTAACAAAGCATTCTCTCACTTTAAAGTTAGCTAATTAATAAAAGTTTAGAGTACATATAAAATGTCAAGAGACTTATCATTAACAAGAAACATTGGAATCGCGGCTCACATTGATGCGGGTAAAACTACTACAACTGAGCGTATACTTTACTATTCTGGTGTAAACCATAAAATTGGTGAAGTTCACGATGGTGCTTCAACAATGGATTGGATGGTACAAGAGGCAGAGCGAGGTATAACAATTACCTCAGCTGCAACTACTGTGCCTTGGAAATACCGTGGTAAAAATTACCACATCAATATTATTGATACTCCCGGTCACGTTGACTTTACCGTTGAGGTAAACCGTTCATTACGTGTATTAGATGGTTTAGTGTTTTTATTTTCTGCGGTTGATGGTGTTGAACCACAATCAGAAACTAACTGGCGCTTAGCTAATAACTATAACGTTGCTCGTTTAGGCTTCGTTAACAAAATGGATCGTTCTGGTGCTGATTTCTTAAATGTTGTAAAACAAGTTAGAGAAATGTTAGGCAGCCATGCTGTTCCATTACAATTACCTATCGGAGCTGAAGATGGATTTAAAGGGGTTGTTGATTTAATTAACTTCCGCGGAATGGTTTGGAATGAGCACGATAAAGGTATGACTTTCCAAGAGATTGAAATTCCAGCAGATATGATGGAAGAGTCTTTGGAGTGGAGAGAAAAGTTATTAGAAGCAGTTTCAGAATATGACGACTCTTTGATGGAAAAATTCTTCGAAGATCCAAAATCAATTACTGAACGCGAAATATTGGATGCATTGCGTAAAGCAGTTGTTGATATGAAAATCGTTCCTATGTTGTGCGGTTCATCATTCAAGAACAAAGGTGTACAAACCATGCTAGATTTAGTAATGGAATTGTTGCCTAGCCCAATGGATAAACAAAGTATAACAGGAACTAATCCTGATACAGGGGCTGAAGTAAGCCGTAAACCATCATATGATGAGCCGTTTTCTGCTTTAGCATTTAAAATTGCAACAGATCCATTTGTAGGTCGCTTGGCATTCATGCGTGCTTACTCAGGTAAATTAGATGCGGGTTCTTATGTGTTAAATACACGTAGCGGAAACAAAGAGCGCATTTCACGTATTTTCCAAATGCATGCTAATAAACAGAATCCAATTGAAAGTTTAGGAGCAGGTGATATTGGAGCAGCAGTAGGTTTTAAAGATATCAAAACTGGTGATACACTTTGTGATGAAAAAAATCCTATCGTTTTAGAGGCTATGAATTTCCCCGAGCCGGTTATCGGTTTGGCGATTGAGCCTAAAACACAGGCAGACGTTGATAAGTTAGGTATGAGTTTGGCTAAGTTAGCTGAAGAAGATCCTACCTTCCGTGTTCACACTGACGAAGATACAGGTCAAACTGTTATCTCTGGTATGGGTGAGTTACACTTAGAAATCATCGTTGATCGTTTGAAGCGTGAATTTAAAGTTGAGTGTAATCAAGGTGCACCTCAGGTGTCATATAAAGAAAACATTCAAAAAGCTACTACACACCGCGAGGTATACAAAAAACAATCAGGTGGTAGAGGTAAGTTTGCTGATATCCAGTTCGAATTAATCCCTGGTTCAGCTGATAAGCCGGGCTTAGAATTTGTAAACGAAATTGTTGGTGGTGCAATTCCAAAAGAATTTATCCCTTCAGTTGAAAAAGGTTTCAAAGCTGCAATGGTAAATGGTGTACTAGCAGGTTATGCAATCGAAAGTTTAAAAGTTCGCCTATTTGATGGTTCATTCCATGCAGTGGATTCGGATGCATTATCATTCGAGTTAGCAGCAAAAATGGGCTTCAAAGAAGCTGCTCGTAAAGCAAGTCCTGTGTTGTTAGAGCCAATCATGAAAATTGAGGTTTTAACACCGGAAGAAAATATGGGTGATGTTATCGGTGACTTGAACAAACGTAGAGGCCAACTTGAAGGTATGGACACTCGCGCAGGTTCTCAAGTAATCAAAGCAAAAGTACCATTGGCAGAGATGTTTGGATACGTAACACAATTACGTACATTGTCTTCAGGTCGTGCAACTTCTACCATGGAGTTTGATCATTACGCTGAAGCACCACGTAACGTACAAGAAGAAGTTTTAGCAAAAGTAAACGGTAAAGCAAAAGCCTAATATCATGGTTAACCAAAGAATAAGAATCAAGCTTAAGTCATTTGACTACAATCTGGTTGACAAGTCGGCAGAGAAGATTGTAAAGACGGTAAAATCTACCGGAGCTGTGGTTAGTGGTCCAATTCCACTTCCTACTAAAAAGAAAATTTACACAGTTCTTCGCTCTCCACATGTTAACAAGAAAGCCAGAGAACAATTCCAGTTATGCTCTTATAAAAGAATTCTGGACATTTACAGTTCAACCGCAAAAACTGTTGATGCACTAATGAAATTAGAATTACCAAGCGGTGTTGATGTTGAAATTAAAGTTTGATCATAGAAAATTATGTCAGGACTGATAGGAAAAAAAGTTGGGATGACCAGCATTTACGATAAGAACGGCAAGAATGTAGCTTGTACGATTATCGAAGCGGGCCCTTGTGTGGTGACGCAAGTTAAAACCACCGAAAAGGATGGCTACACTGCTGTTCAGCTAGCGTACGGAGATCGTAAGGAAAAAAACACTCCCGCTGCGCAAATAGGTATATTTAAAAAAGCTAATACCACACCTAAACGTAAGTTGGTAGAGTTTAAAGGCTTTGAACAAACATTAGAACTAGGGCAAACAATTTCTGTTGACCTATTTGCTGAAGGAGAATTTGTTGACGTTGTCGGCACTTCTAAAGGTAAAGGTTTTCAAGGTGTTGTTAAACGTCACGGCTTTAGCGGTGTTGGTATGCAAACGCATGGTCAGCATAACCGTTTAAGAGCTCCGGGTTCATTGGGTGCTTCGTCAGATCCATCTCGCGTATTTAAAGGTATGCGTATGGCCGGAAGAACCGGTGGAGACCGTGTGAAAAAGACTAACCTAGAAATTTTAAAAGTTATGAAGGACCAAAACTTGCTAGTTATTAAAGGTAGCATACCTGGTTCTAAAGGTTCAATCGTATTTATCGAGAAATAACATGGAATTAGCAGTATTGAACATAAACGGTACAGAAACCGGTAAGAAAGTAACTCTTTCTGCAGATACTTTCGGTATCGAACCAAATAACCATGCTATTTATTTAGATGTGAAGCAATACTTGGCTAATCAGCGCCAAGGTACTCACAAAGCTAAAGAAAAGAGTGAAGTAAGCGGTTCAACCAAAAAACTACACCGTCAAAAAGGTACAGGTGGATCACGTAAGGGTAGTATCAAGAGTGGTACTTTCGTAGGTGGTGCTCGTATACACGGCCCCCGTCCTCGCGACTATAGTTTCAAGCTAAACAAAAAATTAAAGCAACTTGCTCGTAAGTCGGCATTTGCATACAAGGCGAAAGAGAACAATATTACGGTATTAGAAAGTTTCAGTTTTGATGCTCCTAAAACCAAGCAATACATTACTCTTTTGAATAATCTTAAGTTAGCAAACGAAAAAGTGTTGATGATTATACCTGAGTATAATGAAAGCATTTATCGCTCGAGCCGCAACTTGCCTAAAGCAAAAGTGGTAGCAGCAAAAGACGTAAACACTTACGAAATTTTGCACGCTAACAAAGTTATCTTGCTTGAGAACTCGGTACCAGTTATTGTGGAAACATTAAATTAATTAAGATGAGCGTTTTAAAAAAGCCTTTAATCACTGAAAAATCTACACGCTTAAGCGAAAAGCTTAACCAGTATAGTTTTTTAGTAGAAAAGACAGCTAACAAACCTGAGATTAAGGTAGCTATTGAAAAAATGTACGATGTTACTGTAACAAGTATTAGCACTGCTATCTACGCAGGCAAAGCTAAATCTCGTTTCACTAAAAGAGGACAGTTCAGTGGCAGAAGACCATCAGTAAAAAAAGCTATTATCACTGTTAAAGAAGGTCAAACTATTGACTTCTTCGCAAACATATAATTGAAGAATATTTAAGTAATTATGGGAATTAGAAAATTTAGACCAATGACTCCGGGTACTCGCTTTAAATCAGTGAATACTTTTGAGGAGATCACGACATCAACACCCGAAAAATCGTTGATTGCAAAACAAAGCAAAAGTGGTGGTCGTAATGGTTCTGGTAAAATGACTATGCGCTACATTGGTGGCGGTCATAAGCAAAAATACCGTATCATCGACTTTAAACGCAACAAACATGCAGTTCCTGCAACGGTTGCAACCATCGAGTATGATCCAAACCGTAGTGGTCGTATTGCATTATTGCATTACGCTGACGGTGAAAAAAGATACATACTTGCACCACATGGCTTAAAAGTAGGCCAAACAGTGATGAGTGGAACAGGTGCTGCTCCGGAAATCGGAAACGCATTACCGCTTAGCGAAATTCCTCTAGGTACAGTAATTTACAATGTTGAATTACAACCTGGACAAGGTGGAAAGTTAGTTCGTTCTGCTGGTTCTTTTGCTCAGTTGTTAAACCGTGATGGTAAATATGCTATAGTTAAGTTAGCATCAGGTGAAACCCGTATGATTGTAGCAGCTTGTTTAGCAACAATCGGTTCGGTATCAAATCCTGACCATAGCTTAGAGCGTAAAGGTAAGGCTGGTGCAAACCGCTGGAGAGGTGTTCGTCCTCGTACGAGACCGGTAGCTATGAACCCTGTCGATCACCCTATGGGTGGTGGTGAAGGTAGAGCTTCAGGTGGACACCCACGTTCACGCAAAGGCTTAATAGCGAAAGGTTACAAAACCCGTACGCCTAAAAAGCATTCAAATAAATTTATTATCGAAAGACGTAAGAAGTAATAGAATATGGCTCGTTCGCTAAAAAAAGGACCATTCGTTGATATTAAGCTTGACAAAAAAGTACAAGCCATGAACGAATCAAAAAAGAAATCGGTGATTAAAACTTGGTCACGTAGAACTATGATTACACCTGATTTCGTAGGTCATACATTCGGAGTGCACAACGGAAACAAGTTCATTCCGGTTTATGTAACTGAAAACATGGTAGGCCACAAACTTGGTGAATTTGCACCTACCAGAACATTCAAGAGTCACCCGACTAAAAAAGACTAACGAATAATGGAAGCAATAGCGAAATTAAATAACTGTCCTACTTCGCCTCGTAAGATGAGGCTACTTGCCGACTTAGTGCGTGGTAAGCGTGTAGGTGAAGCGATGAATATCCTTCGTTTCAATAACAAAAAAGAAAGCTCACATCGTTTAGACAAATTGTTACGCTCGGCAATTGCCAATTGGGAACAAAAAAACGAAGGCGCTGATGTTGAAAGCGCACAGTTATACGTGAAAACAATTTTTGTGGATGGTGGCGCAATGATGAAGCGTGTTAGACCCGCTCCACAAGGTAGAGCATACCGTATTAGAAAACGTTCTAACCACGTTACGCTTGTAGTTGACAGCAAACTTGCTGCAACTGTAGAAACAGTAAATAATAACAACGCATAAATTTAAATCAGAATGGGACAAAAAGTTAACCCGATAGGTTTAAGATTAGGTATCATCAGAGGTTGGGAATCTAACTGGTACGGTGGCAATAATTTTGCTGATAAACTTATTGAAGATGAGAAAATCAGAAAATACCTAAAAGCTCGTATCGCAAAAGGTGGTATTGCTCGTATTGTAATCGAAAGAACAATAAAGCGCATCATTATCACTATTCATACATCTCGTCCGGGTATCGTTATCGGTAAAGCTGGATCAGAAGTAGATAAGATTAAAGAAGAGATAAAGAAGCTTACTAAAAAAGACGTTCAAATCAATATTTTTGAAATTAAACGTCCAGAGTTAGATGCTGTATTAGTTGGTGAAACTATCGCCAGCCAGTTAGAAGCTCGTGTTTCATACAAGCGTGCTCTTAAAACTGCAATCGCTTCTACCATGCGAATGGGCGCAGAAGGAATAAAAATTATGGTATCGGGTCGTTTAGGTGGTGCAGAGATGGCACGTTCAGAATCATATAAAGAGGGAAGAACACCATTACATACCTTACGTGCCGACATCGATTATACAATTGCTGAAGCACTTACCGTATACGGTAAAATTGGTATCAAGGTTTGGATTTGTAAAGGTGAAGTTTACGGAAAACGTGATTTATCACCAAATGCAGGTGTTGCAAGTGCTGAAGGTTCACGTGGTGGAAACCGTGGTGGAAACGACAGAAGAGGTGCTGGCGACAGACCAAGAGGAGACAGAAGAAACGACAGACCACGTGGCGATAGAAAGCCATCAGGCGATAGAAGAGGTGCTGGCGATAGAAAACCAAAGAATTAATTAAGGGTAGTACGAATAAATAAGTATCGAAATGTTACAACCTAAAAGAACAAAGTATAGAAAGCAACAAAAAGGCCGTGTAAGAGGTAATGCTACACGTGGAGCGGTTTTAGCTTTCGGATCATTCGGTTTAAAATCGATTGAAACAAAGTATATCACAGCAAAGCAATTGGAAGCAGCGCGTATTGCATTAACACGTTACATGAAACGTGAGGGTCAGGTGTGGATTCGTATTTTCCCTGATAAGCCTATAACCAAAAAACCAGCAGAGGTTCGTATGGGTAAAGGTAAAGGTGCTCCGGAATACTGGGTAGCTCCAATTAAACCAGGTGTCATCATGTTTGAAATTGATGGTGTGCCAATGGATGTTGCTAAAGAAGCAATGCGTTTAGCTGCGCAAAAGTTACCAGTAACAACCAAATTTATTGTTAAACCTGATTACGTGGCATAAGATGAAAAATACAGAAATCAGAGAATTGTCCAACAAAGAATTGGGAGCTCGTATTAAAGCTGAAAGATTGCAATTGACAAAAACTATGTTTAATCATGCAGTTACTCCGTTAGAAAATACTAATACCATTAAGGACAGCAAAAAATTAATTGCTCGTTTGTTAACTGAGCAAAAAAGCAGGCAATTAGCAGCCCAAAATGCTCAATAATAAGTAAGATGGAAACAACAGCACCAGAAGTAAGAAATTCACGCAAGGTTATCATCGGTAAGGTGGTTAGCAATAAAATGCAAAAGACCATCGTAGTAGCCGTTGAGCGTAAAGTGATGCACCCAAAGTATGGGAAGTTCATCAAAATGACCTCAACATTTAAAGCCCATGACGAGAAAAACGAATGTGGTATTAACGATATCGTTAAACTAATGGAGACTCGTCCGCTGAGCAAAGATAAACGTTGGAGATTAGTAGAAATTATCGAAAAAGCTAAGTAATCATGATACAACAAGAATCAAGACTTAAAGTTGCTGACAACAGCGGTGCCAAAGAAGTACTTTGTATAAGAGTATTAGGTGGTACAGCAAGACGTTATGCATCTGTAGGCGATAAAATCGTAGTGTCGGTAAAAAGTGCAATACCATCAGGTACTGTAAAAAAAGGTGCCGTTTCTAAAGCGGTAGTTGTTCGCACTAAAAAAGAAGTAAGAAGAGCAGACGGTTCATATATCCGATTTGATGATAATTCTTGTGTACTTTTAAATGCACAAGATGAGCCAAGAGCTACACGTATATTCGGCCCTGTTGCTCGTGAATTACGTGAAAAACAATTTATGAAAATCGTTTCATTAGCACCGGAGGTATTGTAATTATGCAAAGAAAATATAACAAACAAACTAAACTCCATATTAAAAAAGGAGACATGGTATTGGTTATTACCGGTGACGATAAAGGTAAAAAAGGCCGCGTTATTGAAGTATTCAATGCAGAAAAACGCGCTTTGGTAGAAGGTATTAACATTGTTAGCCGTCATACTAAACCAAATGCACAAAATCAACAAGGTGGAATTATTAAGAAGGAAGCTCCTATTAATATTTCAAACCTAAAAGTGGTTGATAAATCGGGTAATGCTACCCGTGTAGGCCGCAAGGTTACCCCAGAAGGTAAGATTGTGCGCGTATCAAAAAAATCAGGTGAGGTAATAGAATAAGATCCGATATGTATACTCCAAGATTAAAAGAAACATACAGCAACGCAGTTGTACCGGCTTTACAAGAGAAGTTTGCGTACAAAAATGTAATGCAAGTGCCTCGTTTAACCAAAATTTGTTTAAACCAAGGTTTGGGAGCAGCAGTAGCTGATAAAAAGATTGTTGACCAAGCGGTAGAAGAGATGTCTATCATTGCCGGTCAAAAAGCTGTGCCAACTAAATCAAAGAAAGCTATCTCTAACTTTAAGTTAAGGGAAAACATGCCAATTGGAGCTCGCGTAACCTTACGTGGCGAAAAGATGTATGAGTTTTTAGATCGTTTAATATCTGTTTCGTTACCACGTGTTCGTGATTTCGCAGGTTTAAACGTAAAAGGTTTTGATGGCCGTGGTAACTACACAATGGGTGTTACCGAGCAAATCATTTTTCCTGAGATTGTAATTGACAAAGTAAACCGCATCAATGGTATGGATATAACTTTTGTTACTACCGCTGCCACAGATGAAGAGTGCCATGCTTTGTTAAAAGAATTTGGCTTACCATTTAAAAAATAAGAACAATGGCTAAAGAATCAATAAAAGCTCGTCAGGTTAAACGTGAGAAATTAGTAGCACGTTACGCTGAAAAGAGAGCAGCTTTAAAAGCAGCAGGTGACTTTGATGCAATTCAAAAATTGCCTCGTAATTCTTCGCCTGTACGTTTAAAAAATCGTTGCAAACTTACAGGTCGTCCTAAAGGTTACATGCGCGATTTCGGTATTTGTCGTAATCAATTCCGTGAAATGGCGTTGATGGGAAAAATACCAGGCGTAACGAAAGCCAGCTGGTAATTTCGTAAGAATAAAAAAATTAAGGCGCGTAAGTGTAGGAGTTTTAAATAATTCCTGTATTTTCGCGCCTCATTTAACTATAAAATAACATAAACTAAGCCGATAAGAGTAAAAGCCTTGGCTAACTATCGGCTAGAAAAACAAAAATTATGACAGATCCAATTGCAGATTACTTGACTAGGTTACGCAATGCGATCAAGGCAAACCATCGCATTGTTGAGATTCCTTCTTCACGTTTGAAGAAAGAAATGACCAAAGTTCTCTTCGACAAAGGTTACATCCTTAATTACAAGTTCGAAGATTCAACCACTCATCAAGGTACTATCAAAATTGCTTTGAAGTATCATCCGGTTACCAAAACTCCAGCTATTAAAAAACTTGAGCGTATTAGTACTCCAGGTTTACGTCAATACGCAGGAACAACTAATATACCCCGTGTAATAAACGGATTAGGTATAGCAATTTTAACTACCTCGAAAGGTGTAATGACCGATAAAGAGGCTCGCGCTAACAACGTTGGTGGTGAGGTATTATGTTACGTTTATTAATCATAAGGAGGTAGTAAAATGTCACGTATTGGAAAAGCACCGATTACATTGCCTGCTGGAGTTGATATCAATATATCAAAAGGTAACTTAGTTACTGTTAAAGGTCCTAAAGGCACGTTAACTCAGCAAGTAGATCCTGAGTTAAATATAACAATTGAAAATGGCGTATTATTAGTAACACGCCCAACTGATCAGAAAAGACACCGCGCAATGCATGGTTTATACCGCGCATTAATCAATAACATGGTTTTTGGTGTTACTACAGGTTACACTGTAAAACAAGAATTAGTAGGTGTGGGTTACAAAGCCACAAACGATGGAAATATTCTTGATCTTACCTTAGGTTTCTCGCATCATATTTACTTCCAAGTTCCAACGGAATTAAATGTGAAAACAGAAACAGAAAAAGGTAAAAACCCTATTATTACCCTAGAAGGTTGTGATAAACAACTTATCGGACAGGTTGCTGCTAAATTACGCAGTTTACGTAAACCTGAGCCATACAAAGGTAAAGGTATCAAATTTGTTGGTGAACAACTTAGAAGAAAAGCTGGTAAAACGGCATCTAAATAATAAGATAAAGCTATGTCAGTACTTAGAAAAAAAGTTGAAAGAAGACTTAAAATTAAAAAAGGAATACGCAGCCGTGTTTTTGGTACTCCTGAAAAACCACGCTTATCAGTATTTAGAAGTAATAAGGATATTTACGTGCAAATCATCGATGATGTGCATGGTAAAACTTTAGCCTCAGCTTCATCAAAATCAATAAAAGACAAAATGACCAAAATCGAGCAATCAGCATTAGTTGGTAAGGCTATAGCAGAAAAAGCTGTTGCAGCCGGAGTATCAACTGTTGTTTTTGATCGTAATGGTTACTTGTACCATGGCCGCGTAAAAAGCTTAGCCGAAGGCGCAAGAGAAGGTGGTATAAAATTCTAATTATAACCTATCAAAAGTTATGTCAACAGCAAACGTAAAAAGAGTAAAATCTAGCGATATAGAGTTAAAAGAAAAGGTTGTGTCTATCAACCGTGTTGCGAAAGTAACAAAAGGTGGACGTACCTTTAGCTTTTCAGCCCTTGTAGTAGTGGGCGATGGAAATGGTATAGTTGGTTACGGTTTAGGTAAAGCTAACGAGGTAACTGATGCTATTTCAAAAGGAATAGATGACGCTAAGAAGAATTTGGTTAAAGTTCCTGTATTAAAAGGAACTGTACCTCATGATCAACTTGGTAAATACGGAGGAGGACGTGTATATCTTCAACCGGCTTCTCATGGTACAGGTGTAATTGCCGGTGGTGCTATGCGTGCGGTGTTAGAGAGTGCAGGTATTACGGATGTATTAGCAAAGTCTAAAGGTTCATCAAACCCACATAACGTGGTAAAAGCAACCATTGATGCATTATTAAACATGCGTGATGCGTTTACCATTGCTCAAACAAGAGGAATTAGTTTAAAGAAAGTTTTTAATGGTTAATACAATGTCTAAAGTAAAAATTACACTAGTAAAAAGTACCATCGACAGAGTTGAGGGGCAAAAAAGAACTGTAAGAGCATTGGGTTTTACCAAATTAAATCAAACAGTTGAAAAAGAAGCAACACCACAAATCATGGGAATGGTTAAAAAAGTTGCTCACTTGCTTAAAATTGAAAACATTTAATTAGCCAGTTTACAACAATGAAATTACATACATTAAGACCTGCAAAAGGCGCAACACATAAACAAGGAAAACGCGTTGGTCGCGGTGAGGGTTCTGGTAAAGGCGGAACTTCAACACGTGGTCATAAAGGTGCGGGATCTCGCTCAGGAACTTCGACAAAACGTGGTTTTGAGGGTGGTCAGATGCCATTATACAGACGTATTCCTAAGTTTGGTTTCAAAAATTTGAACCGTGTTGAATTTGTACCGGTAAATTTAGACCGTTTACAAAAACTTGCTGAAGAAAAAGGTTTAACCACAATAGACTTCCAAACATTCTTAGATAACGGTTTTGTTTCTAAAAACGGTGTTGTGAAAGTTTTGGGTCGTGGCGAATTAACATCAGCTATTCAGGTAAAAGCACATGCATTCTCAGCGTCAGCGATAAAAGCTATCGAAGCTGCCGGTGGTAAAGCAGAAACAATCTAACCAATGAAGAAACTGATCGAAACCATCAAAAATATTTACCGCATTGAAGATTTACGCTTCAAACTTGCGTTTACCTTCTGGATGTTGGTTATTTATCGTGTCGGTACTTATGTTACCTTGCCCGGTGTAGACCCTAACATGCTTGAAGGCTCGAAAAACCAAGCCGCAGATGGTATTTTTGGTTTGATCAATATGTTTGCTGGCGGAGCTTTCGCAAGGGGATCAATCTTTGCGCTGGGTATCATGCCATACATTTCTGCATCAATCGTGGTGCAGCTATTAACAATGGCTGTTCCTACGTTCCAAAAAATGCAAAAAGAAGGTGAAGATGGAAGAAGAAAGATCAACCAAATTACCCGTTATTTAACTATAGCTATCACGGCTGTTCAATCAATAGGATTCTTAGTAAACTTAAAATCGGAAAATCCGGGTGCTATTATTTCAGCAATGGATGGTAGTGGAGTGTCTGATTTCATGTTTATGCTTACCTCTGTTGTTGTGCTAACCGCAAGTACTATGTTTGTACTCTGGTTGGGCGAACGTATCACAGATAAAGGTATTGGAAATGGAGTTTCTTTGATCATCATGATAGGTATTATAGCTCGTTTACCATTCGCTATTAAAGATGAATTTGTTTTCAAGTTTACAGAATCGGGTGGAGGATTAGTTATATTCTTAGTTGAACTAGCAGCTTTATTTGCCATCATAATGGGAGTTATCATGTTGGTACAAGGTACTAGAAAAATTCCTGTTCAATATGCTAAACGTATTGTAGGTAGCCGTCAAACGGGTGGTGTGCGTCAATACTTACCACTAAAGGTAAACACCGCAGGTGTAATGCCAATCATTTTTGCGCAAGCTTTAATGTTTATTCCGTCTACGGTAGCACAATTTTTCCCTGATTACGAAAGTATGCGTGGATTAATGGCTTTAGTAGATCCAACATCATTTGCTTACAATTTAACTTTTGCTATCCTCATCATATTGTTTACGTATTTTTATACTGCAATATCGGTTAATTCAACACAAATATCAGATGAATTAAAACGTAATGGAGGTTTTGTACCGGGCGTTAAACCTGGTCAAGCTACAGCGAGTTTCATTGATAACATTATGTCTCGTATAACATTGCCTGGTTCTATTTTCTTAGCAGCAGTAGCAATCATGCCTTCGTTAGCAGGTGTTTTAAACATCAACAGCCAATTTGCTCAATTCTATGGTGGTACATCATTATTGATTTTGGTAGGTGTTGTTTTAGATACTTTACAGCAAATCGAAAGTCATTTGTTAATGAGACATTATGATGGCTTGATGAAGTCGGGGAAAATGAAAGGACGTAGTGCAGTAGGTGCAGCTTAAAATAAAAATTGGCAATTTAAAAACTAACTGCTATTTTTGCAGCCCTTATAAAAGCAAGTATGTCAAAACAGTCACTGATAAAACAGGACGGAGTAATAACAGAAGCATTGAGTAACGCAATGTTTAGAGTGCGCCTTGAAAATGGTCATGAGATCATTGCCCACATTTCGGGAAAAATGAGGATGCACTACATAAAAATATTACCAGGAGATAAAATTTCGGTGGAAATGTCACCGTATGATTTATCAAAAGGTAGAATTATTTACAGATATAAGTAAACGAACGATGAAAGTTAGAACATCTGTTAAAAAACGCAGTGAGGACTGTGTTTTAGTTAAACGTAAGGGTAGGATTTACGTGATTAACAAAAAGAATCCAAAGTTTAAACAACGTCAAGGATAATTAAGAACTATGGCTCGTATATCAGGTATAGATTTGCCTAAAAATAAAAGAGGTGAGATAGGACTTACCTACATTTATGGCATCGGAAGATCAACCGCTCAGCATATTTTGACTGAGTGCGGAATTGATTTAAGTAAAAAGGTTAGCGAATGGAATGACGATGAGTTAAGCAAAATTCGTAAATTCATAACCGAAGGTTTAACAGTTGAGGGTGAACTACGCTCTGAAAAACAATTGAACATCAAACGTTTGATGGATATTGGTTGCTATCGTGGTTTACGTCATCGTAAAGGCTTGCCTTTGCGTGGTCAACGTACCCGTACTAATGCTCGTACCCGTAAAGGTAAGCGTAAGACAGTTGCTGGTAAGAAAAAAGTAACCAAGTAAGAGGTAAGTAATAACATTAACAATGGCTACAAATAATAAAAAAGTAAGCAAAAAAAGAGTAGTAGCGATTGACGCGAATGGTCAAGCGCACATAAAAGCTACCTTTAACAATATTATTATCTCTATTACCAACTCTACAGGTCAGGTAGTATCTTGGGCTTCTGCTGGTAAAATGGGATTCCGTGGTTCTAAAAAGAACACACCATATGCAGCACAAATGGCCGCACAAGATTGCGCTAAGGTTGCTGTTGATGCCGGAATGAAAAAAGTTGAAGTGTTTGTTAAAGGACCTGGATCAGGACGTGAGTCTGCAATCCGTACTTTACAAGCTGCTGGTTTAGATGTGTTATCAATTCGTGATATTACTCCTATGCCTCACAACGGCTGTCGCCCTCCTAAAAAGAGAAGAGTGTAATTATTGTTACGTTTAAGAAAAAAGAAAAATGGCTAGATATATTGGACCAAAAACCAAGATTGCCCGCAGATTTAAAGAGGCAATTTACGGACCGGATAAAAATTTCGAGAAAAGAGGTACGCCTCCGGGTCAGCACGGTCAATCTCGTAAGAGAGCTAAATTAACTGAATACGCAATTCAGTTGTTTGAAAAACAAAAAGCTAAATACACTTACGGTGTTTTAGAGCGTCAGTTTTACAAAACATTCGAAACGGCTGCCCGTAAAAAAGGTATCACTGGTGAGAACTTGTTAAAATACTTAGAGGCTCGTTTAGATAATACTGTTTTTCGTTTAGGTATTGCAAGAACTCGCTCTGCTGCTCGTCAGTTAGTAAGTCATTGTCATATCACAGTTAATGGTAATGTTGTTAACATTCCTTCTTATACACTTCGCCCTGGTGATGTGATTGAAGTTCGCGAGAAATCAAAAACGTTGGAAGTAATTGTTGATTCATTAGCTCATGGTAATGCAGCTAAGTTTAACTGGGTTAACTGGGATGCAAAGGCAATGAAAGGTACTTTCTTGGCAATGCCTGAAAGAGATCAAATTCCTGAAAACATCAAGGAACAGTTAATCGTTGAATTGTACTCAAAATAATAATTAATAATACAAAATGGCCATTCTCGCTTTTCAAAAACCGGATAAAGTTATTATGCATAAAGAAACTGACTTTTTTGGTCAGTTCGAATTCCGTCCGTTAGAAAAAGGATATGGTGTTACCATTGGTAACGCTTTAAGGAGAATTCTACTTTCATCTTTAGAAGGTTTCGCAATCACTTCGGTAAAAATTACTGGTGCTGATCATGAGTTCTCTACCTTAAAAGGAGTTATTGAGGATGTTGTTGAAATCGTATTAAACTTAAAGCAAGTTCGTTTTAAGCGTATTATAGATGGTGTTGATAATGAGAAGATTTTCATCAACATTAAAGGCCAAGAGGCATTTAATGCAGGTGAAATTGGAAAACACACCAATACATTTAAGGTTTTAAATCCTGATTTGGTAATTTGTCACATGGATCCTTCTGTTCATTTAGAATTGGAAATTACAGTTGATAAAGGAAGAGGTTATGTTCCTGCCGAGGAAAACAAACCCAAAGATGCACCAATTGGATTAATCCCAATGGATGCTATTTTTACTCCAATCAAAAATGTAAAATACAGTGTTGAAGACTTCCGTGTTGAGCAAAAAACCGATTATGAAAAGTTATTAATCGAGATAGCTACTGACGGTTCTATTCATCCTGAAGATGCCTTAAAGGAAGCAGCAAAAATTCTTATTCAACACTTTATGTTGTTCTCTGATGAGTTAATCACTATGGATACTCAAGTAAAAGAGGTTCCTCAGGAGGTTGATGAGAATGTATTACACATCCGTAAGATATTAAAAACTCCATTATCAGACTTAGATTTATCTGTTCGCGCATACAATTGCCTAAAAGCAGCTGATATTAAAACCTTAGGTGATTTAGTTGGTTATGAAATTGGTGATTTATTGAAGTTCCGCAACTTCGGTAAGAAATCATTATCTGAATTAGAAGAATTAGCTAGAGAAAAAGGTTTGGTATTTGGTATGGATGTAGCTAAATATTTAGGTAACGAAGAATAATAATTAGATGATAGACCATAAGCCTTGTTAGGGTTTATGACAAATTATAAAAGAGATGAGACACGGTAAAACATTTAATCACTTAGGAAGAACAGCTTCGCATCGTAAGTCAATGCTTTCTAACATGGCAGGCTCGTTAATATTACACAAACGTATTACCACTACTTTGGCCAAAGCTAAAGAATTGAGAAAATACGTTGAGCCAATCATCAGTAAATCAAAAGAAGATAATACACACTCTCGTAGGACCGTTTTTAGCTACCTTAAAAGTAAAGAGGTTGTTAAAGAACTTTTCGGACCTGTAGCACAAAAAGTAGGCGATCGTCCAGGTGGATACACGCGAATTTTAAAGCTCATGAACCGTAAAGGTGATAACGCTGAAATGAGTATCATTGAATTAGTTGATTTTAATGAGGCTATGCTTGCTGAAAAAGTAACTAAGTCTGATGCTAAGAAATCAACTCGTAGAGGTCGTAAGCCTGCTGCTACTAAACCAGCTGCTGAATCTAACGATGCTACTGCAACAGAAGAAAACTAGTATTATACTAACAATATTTCAAACGGCTAAGTAATACTTAGCCGTTTTTTTATTATATATAGCATGATTATTCACGAAAATACCCTGCTTTCTGAAGACTTGTTTGATAAACATTTTATATGTGATTTAAACTCGTGTAAAGGAGCATGCTGTGTAGAAGGTGATTTTGGTGCTCCTGTTAATGAGTCTGAAATTGCTACCATAAACGATTTGCTACCTGCCATTTCACCATTTTTGTCTCAAGAAGGTTTGGAAATAATTACACGAAATGGAATAAGTGAGCATGATACAGATGGTGACTTGGTGACTACCTGTTTGCCAACTGGTGAGTGTGTTTTCGTGGTAAAAGATAATGGTATATTGTCTTGTGGAATTGAGAATGCATGGAAAGCAGGACGGATAAATTTTCAAAAACCAATATCTTGTCATTTGTATCCAATACGGATAAATAAGGTTGGTGATTACGATGCCCTTAATTACCACAAGTGGGAAATTTGTAAACCGGCCTGTTCATTTGGGGAAAAACACCAAACTCCTATTTATAAGTTTTTAAAAGCTCCCCTTGTTCGTGCCTATGGCGAGGGGTGGTATAATGAGTTAGATGCTATTGCCGAGGCGCTAAAAGAAGATTAATTAAAACTCTGCGTACCTTATCATACGGCTGTTAAACTTACGCACCATTCTATCAAATGGCATGGTGGTGTAGTTAATGCGTTTGGTTTTAAAATAGTTTTGAGGATCCCCATCGGTATATAAACCAAACATTTGTCCCGGAATGTTGTATGGTTTACCTAACTGATTTAGTTTGTTGTCGTACACAAATAATCCATAGCTAATTCTGTCACTGTAATTATATAAGTCGCTGCAAAAGCTTGCTACCATAAAATTTGTGGTTTGTGGAGCTTTAATTGTAGTATCAACTTCTAAGTTATTGTTTAAAAAGATAGAACCATAATTACCGGTGATAATTTGGTTTACATTACTATCTGCAAAGAAAAATACCGGTGTAAATGTATAGTTACGAACAAACTCGGCAATAACTTTTAGATTACGCACCTTAAGTTCATTAATGGTGTAATTTCTGTCCCCTTCATTGGTTAAACGGGCTAAATCTTTTTCTGATAATGTAGGAAGCATTACAAATAATACACCTTTTTGGTAGCTTTGAATTTGCTCTTTTATTGTAATTTCTTTACTGTCAATTAGGCGTTTTAAATCAACCGCATTTAACTTTAGTGTCATTTCTATGGTTGATGTTCTTCCTTTTATCAATGTATTATCGTTGTTGTTGCTCATGCTATATGAGTAGCCAAGTTCAAAGTTAACCACAGGAGATAGTTGCACCGATAAACCCGCATTTATGCCCATATCAACCTGTCCGGCTTTGTTTGTATTATTGGTGGCGTCTAGTTTTATATAATTTCCGTCTTTAATGGTTTCACTTTTAAAACCCAATAAAAAACCAGGACGTAACCCCAAATACAACGTCAATGCGTCATCACCAAAAACAGAAAAGTAGGTATTTAGGTTAAGGTCGAGGTGCTGTAAAACATAACGGCTATCGTTTTGTTTTTCTTTAAAACCGGTTTGTGTGTAGGTAGGTTCAACTGCTACTGTAATGAGGTTACTAAGATTCCTTGACCCAAAAACACCCATGCTGTACATGCCGCTACCATTGTATTTGCCATACTGACTCCCGATGGTGCTCATATTTAAAGTACTTCTGATTCCGTATTCAAATTTTGATTGCGCACTTACCTTTACAATGGTAAAAACTAATGCTATTACAAGGTATATTTTTGCTCGATTCAAAGTCATTTGGGTGCTAATTTACTATAAAGTCAATATTTCTTTTCAAACCGTTGTATTTGGTTCGCTTAACGGGTGAATTTTTAAAGACTTTTTTAAATACATCTTCCGTAATCTCTAGCCAATCTTGTTGAGTAAAGTTTAATACTTCTTCTTTAGGTGCAAATGTAGGTTCTGTATTGGCTTTCGCAAATCTATTCCATGGACAAACATCTTGACATACATCACAACCAAACATCCAATTGTCTAATTTGCCTTTAGCTTCAAATGGAATAGCCTCTTTTAGCTCTATGGTGTAGTATGAAATGCACTTGCTTCCATCAACAACAGAAGGGCTAATAATTGCTTGCGTAGGGCAGGCTTCAATACAAGCAGTGCAAGTTCCGCAATGGTTTGTGGCTAGATGGTTGTCAGGTGTTAACTCTAAATCAATAATCAACTCACTTAAAAAATAAAAAGAGCCACTGCCTTTATTTATTAAATTACCATTTTTGCCAATCCAACCTAGACCACTTTTGGCAGCCCAAGCTCGTTCTAATACAGGTGCAGAATCAACAAATGCTCTACCATTTACTTCACCAATATTTTCCCTTATCCAATTTAAAAGTTCATGTAGTTTATTTTTTACCACATCGTGGTAATCGTTGCCATAAGCGTACTTACTTATTTTAGGTGCTTCGGTGTCTGTCTGTTTCAGGGGCGAGAAGTAATTAAACAAAAGTGAAACCACCGTTTTTGCACCATCAACCAATAATCTTGGGTCTAATCTTTTGTCGAAATGATTTTGCATGTAAGCCATTTGGCCGTGCATGTTATTGGTTAACCAACGCTCTAATTTAGGTGCTTCGGTTTCCAGAAACTCGGCCTTACTAAAACCAATTTCAAAAAAGCCTAGCTCAAGTGCTTTTTGTTTAATGAGATTTTGGTATTGTTGGGCCTTTAACATGATTGGCAAATATAATCTTTGCTCAGTTTTTTTTAGTCTATTATAAACCCATACCTTGGTAAATTATTAGTAAGGTGTATCTGATGGTGGTTCATTCTGAAAACTTATGTTATTTTCGCTGCTCAACCAAATTGTTTCATGAAAAAAATCGTACTGTTATTTTCATTATTTGCTACTGGTGCAATACTTACATCGCACACTACTAAAAAGCAAGATGAGGGCATGTTCCCGTTATCTGAATTAAAAAACATTGATGTTAAAAAAGCGGGTTTAAAAATTACCCCACAAGAGTTATACAATCCAAGTGGAACAAGCTTAATTGATGCGATTGTTAGGGTTGGAGGATGTACAGGTTCTTTTTTAAGTAATGAAGGTTTAATTGTAACCAATCATCATTGTGCGTTTAGTTATGTGCAAGCTATTAGTGATGTAAAAAACGATTATATTAAGTTTGGTTTTTTGGCTCAAAATCGTCAACAGGAAGTACCGGCTAAAGGTTTAGTTTGTAAGATTACCGCATCATATAAAGATGTTTCTGCTGATGTACTTGACGGAACACAGAATTTAGATGCGGTGAGCCGATTAAAGCATATTGCCGAAAATATAAAAGTAGTTACGCAAAAAGAAAACGAGGCCAATCCCGGTTTGCAGTGTGAAATATCTGAGATGTTTACAGGTAAAACCTACGTTTTATTCCGTTACAAATTGTTAAAGGATGTGCGCTTGGTCTATGTACCACCTGTAAGTATTGGTGCTTATGGTGGAGAGTTAGATAATTGGGTGTGGCCACGCCATAGTGGCGACTTTGCCTTTTTACGTGCATATGTTGCACCCGATGGAAGTGCTGCTGAATACAGTGAGAAAAATGTGCCTTACAAACCAGTGAAGTATTTAAATGTAAACCCTAAAGGTGCTAACGAAAACGATTTCATTTTTGTACTAGGATATCCGGGACGTACATACCGTCATCAACCTGCAGGGTTTTATGAGTACCATGAAAATTACTTTTTAGGTTACATCAGTAATTTGTTTGATTGGCAGATAAACCAAATGGAACAACTAGGTAAAAAAGATTATGCATTGAATATTAAGTATGCTGCGCGTATTAAAAGTTTAGCCAACACCGCTAAAAATTTTAAAGGAAAACTTCAAGGATTTAAGCGTGCCAATTTAAGTGCTAAAAAACGTGAAGAGGAAAAACAATTACAACAATACATTGATGCAAATGCTGCACTAAAATCAAAATATGGGAATGTAATTCCACGTATTGATGAGTTGTACACCGATTTAATGAAGTATGCTAACCGTAACATGTGGCTCGATCAAATTTATAGTGTTTCGCCTCTGGTACACACCTCAGCAACATTAAGCTACTACCAAACAGTTTATAAGAAGTTACCTAATGATAATGTAAAAAAAGACTTCATCGCTTCTCAACAAGCGAACATTAAAAAAGAGCTGAGTAAATCGTTAGGCAGATACGATGCGAATTTGGATAAATTGGCCATGATAAAAATGTTTAGTGATGCGGCAACATTCAACGAGAATAACATGTTGCCATCGGTTAAAAAACTTTTAGATGGTCGCAGTTCTCAAGCTGATATAGAAAAGTTAGTGGATGAACTTTACAGCAAATCAAAACTAAATAACAATAAAGAAGTTAACGATTGGATTGAAAAAGATTTGGCCTCTTTGTTATCATACAATGATGAGTTGGTAAATTTTGCAGCAGAGTTAGGGGAGGAGATGAAAAGGTTTGATGCCGAAGACCAGAAACGTGACGGAGAATTAAGTCAGTTGATGGCAAGCTTAGTTGAAGTGAAGCAGCAATGGAAACAACGTTCGTTTATACCTGATGCGAATGCTACCTTACGTTTTACCTATGGATATGTAAAAGGATATTCGCCTAATGATGGTATTTACGCAAAACCTTACACCACACTTAAAGGAGTAATTGAAAAAAGTGATACAGCCGAGTACCAATTGTTAGATGCAATCAGAGAACTATATGCTGCTGGAGATTTAGGTGATTTTATACATCCATCTTTGGGTGATTTACCGGTTAATATTTTGTACAATTTAGATACAACTGGAGGTAATAGCGGTAGCCCGGTTATGAATGCAAAAGGTCAACTCATTGCTATTAATTTTGATCGTGCATTTACTGCAACCATAAACGATTACGCGTGGAATGAAGCATACAGCCGAAGTGTTGGAGTTGATATACGTTACGTGTTATGGGTACTGCAGAAAGTGGCTAAAGCCAACCATGTAATAAACGAAATGACAATGGTCAAATAGAACTTCACTGTTATGCATACTAAAAAGGCATCATGTTTAATTAACAAGATGCCTTTTTAGTTGATGCTTGATATTGAAATTAAAATGCTATTCCAATGGTAATTCCCGCCCTTATTCCATAACCTTTCAGGTACCTGTTGGGAATACTTTGTGCTAAATATTCTGGGCTTTGGTCATAATAAGATGGATTCGTGTTATATATTGATTTGTTCACTTTTTCTTCCACCAAAATCTGGTAAACAGGTCCTGCAAATAAATCAACTAGCACTGTGTTTTTGATAATAAACTGATGACCGATGTTAAATCCAACGCCTAAACTTTTAAACTTAGAATCTTCCACGTAATAGTTACTGTTATAAGTTTTACGATAATCCATGTAACGTAAAAACGGCCCTGCATAAAAACCATTTAAACCATAACCATTAAAGTTAATTCTAAACTCTGGAGTTATGCTAAAACCTTGTACACGTAAATCATTGTTGCTTTGGTTTACGTAATCGCTAAAATCCATGTAGGCGGCAGTGATTTGAAATGATTTAAAAGGAGTAATCAAATGTTGGTATGATAAACTTAGATTACTGTATATAGGACTTAGGATATTTAACTTCAATCCATTTTCTTTTATAGGAGGATATTTTGGTTTGGCATCAACCCCAAATACTGCAAGTAATATGGTAATTATTATGGTATATTTTTTCATAATGGTTGGATGTTACTAAAATAAAATACCTACTGTTATACCACCTCGTAAACCGTAGCCTCTGATGTATTTATTAGGAATGCGCTCGGCCAACAATGTTTCATCTTGTGATTGAATGTTTGCACCAGTATTTAGGTTGCGTGTTTTTCTGTCTTCGTGTATTAAATATTGGTAAACAGGGCCACCAAAAAGATCGAATGTAATGCGGTTTTTTATAACATACTGGTAGCCCACTACAAAACCAATGCCTACACTTATATAGTTGAATTTTTCTTTAATTATATCGATATCTGTAGAACCAGGTTGTCGAAAGCTCTGGTAATTATAATTAACAATTTCAGCAACTCTACTATAATACATGGCTCTTCCAAATCCACCTACATAACCACCTTCAAAACCTTGTCCTGAAAAATGTAGACGGCATTCACCTGTTAAAGACACTCCTTCAACTTTGGTAAAACTATTATTATTATTATAGTTATAATCATTTTCTCCAAAATCATCAAAATCCATGTAAGATGCACCGATTAATAACGAATTACCATTTGTTTTCAGTTTCTCATAACTAATGTTAAGTGTGTTATAAATTGCGCTAAGCATGTTTGTTTTAATGGCATGTTTACGCATCACTTCTGTTTGTTGTGCATTACTAAAAATACCAATAAACAACAATGGAATAATAAATAACTGTTTCATATAGGTTAAAATAAAAATCCAACGCTAACACCACCGCGCATCCAATAACCTCTGAATACTGGCTTTAAATCTGAGTTCCCGTAGGTGTTTTGAGGTGAGGTTAATTGGCCAAAGTTATAAGCAGGGCCTAGATTCATATCGAAAACAATACGTTTGATAAATATATATTGATACCCAAACAACATACCTAATCCTGGTGCGGTGATCTCATCAGTTTTACTTTGGATGTCTTTGAAATACTGGTACCTGACAAATGGCTGTAAATAATATCCCTTCATTTCAGCGTCTCCAGTGTAAAAACGATAGTCTAAACTTGCAGAAAATCCTCTGATAGGTTCTGTAGTATTATCAATTTGCCCAGTAAAATAAGATGCCGATGCGATAAACGAAGCATCTTTGTTCAGTCTATTCTCGTAGTTAATAGCTATAGCTCCAATAATTGGACTTAACAAATTAAACTTTAAAGCGCTCTTGTATTCTTGTTCATCATAACGCTTTATATTTTGTGCGTGTACGACTTGCAATAAGCATATTGCACCTATAAATAAGATGAGTTGTTTCATATATAATTTGACACCACAATTTATGTATATGTTTACTGTTAAACAAATTAAATGTAATAGTAATGTTATAACTTATACTATCAATTGTATATGTTCAATTGTTTTGATAACAGTACTCCCCCCTAAAACGGGTTTCGATAGCACCGCCTTTTACTTTAGTCACAATGAATTTAAGCAGCTTTGATACTCTTAAATTTTAGTGTTTCCAATTTCTCTTTCGCCACATCAAATGATATGGTTAGCTCTTTCTCTTTGCTTGTTGGTGCATCATACATATAATCTGTCATAATGTTTTCGCAAATGCTCCTTAGGCCGCGGGCACCAAGTTTTAGTTCAAATGCGGTATCTACAATTAGGTCAATAATATCATCACTTATTGAAAGTTTAATACCTTCAAGCTCAAACATTTTAATGTATTGTTTTATCAAAGCATTTTTAGGTTCAACCAGAATACGGTGGAGTGTATCGCGATCTAATGGGTTTAAATGACATAATACAGGCAAACGTCCGATTATCTCAGGTATTAAACCAAAGTTGCGCAAATCAGCCGCAGATATGTACTGCAAGAAATTTGTTTCATCGGCTTTAACACCTTCTTTGTTTTTAAAACCGATGGCTTGAGTTTGCATTCTGCGTGCAATTTGTTTATCAATACCTTCAAAAGCGCCACCGCATATAAACAAAATATTTTCGGTGTTAATGGCAATCATTTTTTGGTCGGGATGCTTACGTCCTCCCTGGGGTGGAACATTAGCAGTAGTCCCCTCTAAAATTTTTAATAATGCCTGCTGAACACCTTCTCCACTTACATCACGGGTAATACTAGGGTTATCGCTTTTACGACTTATTTTATCGAGTTCATCAATATATACAATTCCACGCTCAGCAGCAGCCACATCATAATTTGCAGCTTGCAATAAGCGGGTTAAAACACTTTCTACATCTTCACCTACATAACCAGCTTCAGTTAATACAGTAGCATCAGCAATACAAAAGGGGACGTTTAATAGTTTTGCTAAAGTTTTAGCTAACAAAGTTTTTCCGGTACCGGTTTCACCAACCAATAATATGTTCGATTTTTCTAATTCAACATCATTGGTTTTGTTTTTATGCATTAGGCGTTTAAAGTGGTTATATACTGCAACACTCAATACCTTTTTTGCTTCATCCTGACCAATAACATATTGGTCGAGGTGTTTTTTTATTTCAGCAGGTTTATAAAGTTTTCCAATAAAATCAGCGGTGGTATTTTTACCTATGGTTGTACCTTGATCTTCGTTAATAATTCGGTAAGCTTGGTCTATACAATTTTCGCAAATCAATGCATCAAGCCCAGAAATGAGGTATTGGGTTTGGCTTTTTGGGCGTCCACAAAATGAACAAATGTCTTCTTTTTTCTTACTCATGGCCTGCAAATATCTGTAAAAAAAACAAGCCAACCATTATTATTTGGTCGGCTTGTTAAAAGTCGGTTACAATAGTAAACTATTTGTGTTCTTTTTTGGTTTTATTCAAGACATCGTCAATCATGCCATAATCTTTAGCTTCTTGCGCTGTCATCCAATAATCACGATCACTGTCTTGTTGCACTTTTTCAAACGGTTGGCCGCTATGTTCTGCAATAATGTCGTATAACTCTTTTTTTAGTTTTTGAATTTCACGGGCGGTAATTTCAATATCACTAGCTTGGCCTTGAGCGCCACCTAATGGTTGGTGAATCATAATACGTGCATGAGGTAATGCTGTACGTTTACCTTTAGCACCAGCACACTGTAAAACAGCTCCCATACTTGCTGCTAAACCTGTACAAATGGTTGCTACATCGGGGTTAATCCACTGCATGGTATCGTAAATGCCTAAACCTGCATACACGCTACCACCCGGTGAGTTGATGTACATTTGAACATCTCTGCGGGCATCCATAGAATCTAAAAATAATAATTGAGCCTGAACAATATTGGCTACATAATCATCTATTGGCATTCCTAGAAATATAATTCTATCGGCCATTAAACGAGAAAACACGTCAATTTCGCGGAAGTTCATCGGACGTTCTTCAATAACCGTACGTGTCATTCCCTCAACCGAACTTTCTAGGTATGCATCAACTGCCAAGCTGCTAATACCTTTATGTTTAACAGCATATTTTCTAAATTCTTTTCCGTGGTCCATCATAAATTATTGTTATTTGTTTGCAATATATAAAGTAGATTCAAAGTTTCAAGAGTTGTGCCAATTGATTTTACTGACAATTAACACTGACAGTGTCTAAGAAGTTTTTCGGTGAATAGAATTGATTTGGGGGTAAACCGAACTGATAGCTGCCAATTGTAGGATTTGTCTGCAAAAAGTGGGCTGGTTGATACTGCGAGGGTTGATGCCTGAATTTTGTATGCGAGGGGTTTCACCACCTCGCAATATGGTTTCGAACTTTCAGCGCTTTTGAATTGCTTTTGTGCAAGCCCTGAAGGGGCGAAATCAAACTTGCATTGGGCATCGCCCATTGCAAATATTAGCAATAGTTTTTAGCGGGCGAGGGGTGTTACCGCCTCGCAGAGAGATTGCGCCCTTTCAGGGCTGATGCAAAAAAATAGGCTGCCTTTTTGAGGCAGCCTATTTTGTATAAATTAAAAATAATTTTCTTAGTGATGATGTTTGTCGTTGTGCTCAGCAACCAATTTGAAAAACTCTTCGCTGCTCACCTCTTTTGCTTCAATCGTAACTTTACTCTTAATTACATCGCGTACTTTTTGCGACACAGCAAGGTTAATCATACGGCTGCGGTAATCTTCTTTTTTCATGCTAGGTTCAATAATCCCCTCTAGCATTTCATCGCTAATACCGGCTGTTCCGTATGCACCAAACATGCTACGTGTATAATTTAAAGCAGCTTCTTTAATATCAGCATCTTCAACTTTAACACCAGCTTCGCCTAATACTTTCTCTTCAAATAAATGATTACGTAAGTAGTTAGCTTCGTTGTTGTAGTTTTCGTCAACGTTTTCGGTTGTAAACTTGTCAGCATGACGATCGATTAACCAACGTTTTAAGAAGGCATCAGGTAATTCAATTTTTTGTTTAGCAACTAAAGTATCTAACATTTCGTGCTCTAACAAATGATCTGCTTGGCCACTGAAGTAGTTTTCTAACTCGCTCTTAATGCGGGCACGTAGCTCTTCAACAGAGTTTACTACGCCTTCGCCATACACTTTATCAAACAACTCTTGGTTTAACTCTGCCTTTTCGTTGCTTTTAATATCTTTAACAGTTACACGGAAATTTTTATTGATATCAGCAACAGCAAGTTTGTTGATGTTTAAGGCATGAGACATTTCTGTTTGATCATTATCAAACAAGTCGAATACATTTACATCAAACGATTTACCTTTGGTTGAACCTAAGAATTCGTTTTTAATGGCTTCGTTTTTTATTGATTGAATAAGAACCGGAGTTGAATCAGAATAAACGCCACCTTCAAACGTGTTACCGTTTTCATCTAACTCAGCCATTGTTGTATAAACAATGTCGTTTTCACTGGCGGTTTCAACATCAATTAAGTTGCCCGAACGTTTTTGTAAACGATCTACCTCTTCATCAATTTGTTTTTCGTCAATAGATACTTTAAGTTTCGTAAATACATCTTTATCAGATATATTTAAAGTGAACTCAGGTGCTAAACCTACATCAAACTTAAAAGTATAATCATTACCTTTCACTAACTCATCAACTTTGGTATCTTCGGTTAAAACCGGTTGGCCAAGTATATTTAGTTTGCTTTCTTCAATGTAATCAAACAAACCACGGCTTGCAGCACTATTAATGGCTTCAAGTAAAACGGTAGTTCCGTACATTTTTTCAATCATACCTTTAGGGGCCATACCCGGACGAAAGCCTGGAATGTTAGCACGTTTTTGGTAGTCTTTTAATTTAGTGTCAATCTCTTTGGCGTAATCAGCGCCATTAATGTTTACAGAGATAGTGCCATTTAAGGCGTCTTTTTTATCGAAAGTAACGTTCATATTCAAATTGTGTATTAAGAAAAAAAGACTGATTTTAGGTCAGTCTTTTTCGTTTCTAGTTGTGCGCATGGAGGGACTCGAACCCCCACGCCTCTCGGCACCAGATCCTAAGTCTGGCACGGCTACCAATTACGCCACATGCGCCTAAAAAGGACTGCAAATGTAAGGCGAAAAATGGTTTATGCAAATTTTTTTTTGATACTTATTTTAAAGTCTATTGCTTGATAATGCTTGTAATGTATTGTTTTAAAATATAACCTCTGTTTTATGTGTTGATATCTGAGAGCCTGAGTAATGGTAAATGTATACATTT
>JBFYQC010000001.1:0-4711 GCA_041302975.1 Bacteroidota bacterium | reverse complement strand
GATAATGAGGGCGGTCATGGTGATGGAAGAGGTTGGTCTGCAAACTTGTATTTACCAAGTGAAATATTGACTGGTCCAGCACTGACGAATAAAGATAATACCTTAAATAGTGTAAGGTTTCTGATTGATAAAGCAGGAACAAGTGATCTAGCAGGTGATGCTGTTTTTAAAGATGTTAAAATTTATATGTTTCATTACGGAACTAACACATCGTTTCCTGATAAATTAACACATCCCGATTTACTTGCCAATAATGCGGTACTTGTATTTCAAGGAGATCTTACTTTAAATGTTCCTACTACAAAACAGTACTGTGAATCGCATGTTCAATTTCAAAATTCATTTGAATATAAATCTGGAAATTCATTGGTTCTTTACATTGAAACTAACACCAAACAATCAACAGGATCATTGCGACCTAAGTTTTTATTTATATACGGTGCTACATCAACCATTAGAAGTCAAAATAATTGGGCAAATGGATGTACTGACTGCCCTGCATTTTTTGGTCCAGATGAAATCAAAACACAAAGTTATATGGCTGTAAAGTTTAATGATAATGTAACTACAGCATGTGCTGGAGTTTTGCCAACGTGTAACACGTTTGTTTCATATCCATCTTCCTCTTTTTGTAAAGGTACTATAGATCCAATTGCTACAAAAAGCCCTTTAAATGCTTCTGGTACATTTACAAGTACTATTGGATTAACAATAGATCCTACCACAGGTACTATAAATCTTGCTAAATCTACTCCCGGTACTTATACTGTAACTTTTGAGGAAAGTCTCACGTGTAAACCAACAACAACTATAACCATAAACGAAACACCTGTTATTAGCGATACATCTAGCATTGTCTGTAGTGGAAGTAATTTTACCATTGTACCATCCAATAAAATTAAAGACATTGTACCTGCAAATACTACCTATACATGGACGCATACAAATAATGCCAATGTTACCGGTATTTCTGATGAACTTATAGGTAAACCTTCAATATCTGCTCCAAGTTTAACTAATATATCAAATAGTGCACAAGATGTCGTTTATCAAGTTACTCCGAAAGCTGGTGCTTGTGCTGGAATTCCTATTAAATTAACTGTAACAATCAAAAATAAACCGGATAAACCTATTTTTTCGGGTATTACACAACCAACATGTAATAGTTTAGGTAGTGTGCCTGTATTAAATTACTTAGCGCCTCCAGCTATATATAATTTCAAACCTTCCATTGGGGTTTCTATAAATTCAAATGGTAAAATAGCAGCTCCTTCTGGTAAATATAAATTTGTGGTATCCCAAGATGGTTGTAATTCTGATTCTTCTGATCTGTTAATAATGAATGATGTTCTTGGAAAACCACTAATTGAAGGGGCTTCTTCTGTTTGTGTTGGCTCAGAAATCACGTTAAAAGCTTGGACTGATAATGCAAAAACAACAAAATCTACACCAAGAGCTACTTCACCTTGGAGTTTGAAAGTGCCTGGTGATAATGATACTGTTTCAGTTACTTTAGGTATGGATGCTACTACCAACTCAACCATTATCAAAGGATTGAAGGTAGCTTCGTTATCAAAACCAGCTGAAGCGACTATTATTTATACTGACATAAATGGTTGTACAGCTGATCAAGCTATTACTATAAATGCAATTCCTAATGTAGCACCAATCACAGGAGCGGATTCTGTTTGTGCTACAAATTTCACAACGCTATCCAATTTAACATCTGGTGGTACCTGGTCTAGTTCAGATCCAATGATTGGTGGAGTAACAGCTACAGGCGATTTTCAAACTAAACAAGCTGGAGAAGTAATGGTATATTATACCGTTACATCTACTAACGGGTGTCAGGCAATTGCTCAAAAGAAAATGATTGTTAAAGTTACTCAAGATGTGATTTTTAGTCATAATGCATATGTGTGTGCTGGTGCTATTTTGCAATTAAATCCGTCTGTCAAAGGAGGTATTTGGACTTGTATGCAACCGCAATTTGGTTCAGTTAGTAATTCCATGTTTTTTCCAAATGTGAATAGTGCATCTAATGTAGTTAGTTTAAAATATGAGCAAGGTTTATACAGTTGTTTTAATACTATCTACTCTGATGTAAAAATTCATGCTGTTCCTCAAATTGTAGGAAACTCTACCTCCATTTGTGTGGGTGATACTACAACTTTCAAGGATATTGCAAATAGAGATCCTTTAAATGAGAAAACAATTTGGAGTCTGACTAATAATACTGTTGCTACGATCGATAAAAATGGTATTTTAAATGCTATTAAAGATGGTGGATCTGAGGTTATGGGTAAAAACGTGTTTGGTTGTACTTCGCAATCATATGTGAAAATTCGTCCTACTGCATTATTTGATGATACAACAATTTATTTCTGCTCTGGAGTAGAAAAATCATTTATTCCATTGTTTAAAAATTCAAGTAAGCAACTTAATCCTACATTAAAATGGTCTGTGGTAACAACTAATTCTGTGGATGGTGAAAATGAAATGCAGACTTTAGTCCCTGCTTTTAAACAAACTCTGAGCAATAAATCTGGTTCTGACCAATATGTAAAATATGTATTAACTTCAAGTCTAGGAACAGGAAGTGATGCTTGTTTGTTGAGTAGAAATTTAAATGTGGCTGTAACTTCTGCGCTTGATATAACTGGCCCAAGTAGCATTGATTTAGGTAATCAAGTGCAATATACTTCCCTTAACCAAACAACTAAATCATTGACTTGGACTTCGTCAAACACACAAGTTATAATGGTTAATAACATTGGTATGGTAGCTTCTAAAGGTTTTGGTAGTGCAATCTTAACTGTTTCGGATAATTTTGGTTGCTCTGCTGAAATGAAATTAAATGTTACACAAAATCAAAAGATTCAAGGTTTAAATTATGTTTGTGAAGGTAGTCAGATTCTGTTAAGTGGATTTGACACTCCAAAAACAGTAGATCCATGGACTTCTTCAAATACTAGTATACTAACAATAAATGCTGTCGGACAAGTAACTGGTTTAAAAGCTGGTAAATCACAAGTTACTTATTATACTGACCAAGGTGCTAAAGATACTTTAACTATCGTTGTGAAAGCTACACCTATGGTGAATACAATTACTGATTACTCTATTTGTCCTGGTTATTTTGCGGATAGCATCAAATTTAACGGTACACCAGGTGCTAGTTTCGAATGGAAAAACACGAATGTTACAAATGGCATATTGCCATCCGGTTTGAACAGAATTTATCCTTTCAAAGCTATTAATGATGGTACTTCACCGATTAATTCTCAGATAAGCGTAACGCCAAGATTAGGTGAATGCTTTGGTACAACGAAAACATTCAACATTATTGTTCGATTTAATCCCAAATTAGTACTAAATCAAGTCGATACACTTGTTTGTCATGGTGGTAATGTTAATTTCAAAACGGAGATAACCCCATTGGTTGCTAGTCCAACCTACACATGGTATGTAAATGGAACTAAAGTAGAAGCGAATACTTCAGTTTATTCTAGTAAAACGTTAAAAAGTAAGGATAATATCACTGTAAATGTTAACGGCAAGGATTTCTGTACATCCACTTCTAATTTGTTTGTGCATATGGATAGTTTAAGATTGCGTATGCAAGTACCAAGTATGCTTTATGTGAAATCACCTGTAATAAATTTAGAAGGGTATCCTATCGGAGGAGAGTTTTCAGGAAAAGGTGTTATAAAAAATTCCTTTGACCCTAGTGTATCCGGAGTTGGAAATAAACTGATAACTTATAGTTTTAAAAACACAAACAATTGTGTGGGTCAAATAACACAAAACGTAATGATATACGATACAGTGCCAAATAATTGTCAATCTATTACATACGATACTATTACCGTAAAAAACAATGTATATGATACAGTTACAATCACCAACAACGTTACTAAATACGATACCGTTACCATAAAAAATAATGTGTATGATACTGTTAAAATCACCAACAACGTGACAAAGTACGATACCGTAAAAGTTACAGTTTCAGATACGGTATCTATTTTAAAAGTGAAGTTTAAATTGACCACTGGTATCAAAGCAAACCAAGAAACTACCATGCGTGTGTTTCCAAATCCAACATCGGATATTTTACGCATTGAAGTAGCTGACGAAAAAGCTATGGCTGGCTATACCTACAAGATTATAGATGCTGCAGGAAAAGAGGTGTTCAATCAACCTGTGAAAGCTGCTGTAACGGAAATACCACTAAAGACTTTGGGTGCTGTTGGAGCTTACTTTTTAGAAGTGCTTGACGAAAACTTTAAAATTGTGGTAAGTAAGAAAGTTATATTGGAATAATTTTTCGTAGCCACTGAGACTCTAGAAACATTTCGCATCTACGATGTAGCTAATTGTTACTCGTGTGTTGATGCGAAGTGTTTTTTGATGAGAAGGTAATGTGTTGGGAGTTTCAATTCGTATAGGTAAGTGTTGAGATAGAAGTTTTTTTGATTGCAAATGTTTGATGAGAAAATACTTGGTTTTTAGTGTGTCGTGGAGTTTTGGTGATTGGAGACGCAAAGCAATGTAGGTGTATCCAGTAGAGAAGCAAAGCATTGCGTCTCTACTGGATACGGTAATTTATTGCTGTTTTTAATTGTTCTTTAATTGCTTCTTGAAATTTTTTAAATTCTTTCTTGGTAAGTTTGGAGATATCGAACACAAAGTTGGTTTCCCCTTCTCT